>JBFWLD010000138.1:0-5785 GCA_050252315.1 Bdellovibrionales bacterium | reverse complement strand
AGACCGAACCGCAGTTTGGGCAAACGGGCGGGTTCTATATCATGTCGTAATAGCGGGCGGCGCAATGCGGGCAGATGCGTTGTTGTCCCCATTCAGGTTTGGCCACTTTATCCTCCTGAAACGTCGATGAATCATCATGAGTAAAACAATAAGGCGTAGTCCTGTTGCATAGAAAAATCGGCCTGTCAACGCGCTCTTTAGGGGGAGGGCTAATTTTCCCTGCCGAGGGTCTATTTTCCTGTCCCCCTTCCGGCCCGGATGGGGTATATAATCGGCCTTATGACTACGAATGAAAACCATGCCGTTTCTTTGACCTCGCGCCGATGCGGGGCTTTGACGGGCTCCGTGACCCCGCCGGGGGACAAAAGCATTTCTCACCGCGCCATTATGCTGGGGGCCATTGCCCAAGGGCGCACGACCGTCCACGGCCTTTTGGAGGGGCAGGATGTGCTGTCCACCATGGCGGCTATGCGGGCCGTCGGTGCCGGGATCGCCAAGGAGGGCGAGGCGTGGACCATTGACGGCGTCGGCTTGGATGGGCTGAAGGAACCCGCCGGGGTGCTGGATGTCGGCAATAGCGGGACTTCCGTGCGGCTTTTGATCGGGCTTTTGGGGGCGCGGCCTTTTACTACTTTTTTCACGGGGGATGAGTCCCTGTGCAAGCGGCCCATGGGGCGCGTGATCGTGCCGTTGGAGCAGATGGGCGCTCGTTTTGTCAGCCGTAGCGGTGGGAAGCTGCCTTTGGCCGTGACCGGGCCCTATGAGCCCAAGGCTATCACTTATTTGCTGCCCGTGGCCTCGGCTCAGGTGAAATCCGCCGTGCTGTTGGCCGGGCTGAGCGCGCCGGGCGTTACCACCGTGATCGAGCCCGTACCGACGCGCGATCCGACCGAGCGGATGCTCAAGCATTTCGGGGCCAAGCTCAAAATCGAAAAGACGATGGATGGCGCTGATGCGATTAAGCTGACGGGAAGGCCGACCTTGACGGGACAGGATATTGTTGTGCCTGCCGATATTAGCTCTGCCGCTTTTCCCATGGTTGCCGCTTTGTTGCGCGAGGGGTCGGAGGTCGTTTTGCGCAAGGTCGGCGTGAATGAACGTCGTGCCGGGATTATTGAAAGCCTGCGCGAAATGGGCGCGGATTTGACTATGCTCGACGAAGCTCGGATGGGGGGCGAGCCTGTTTCCGATATTCGGGTGCGGGCCAGTGCGCTTAAAGGCGTGACCATCCCGGCCAGCCGTGTGCCTAGTATGGTGGATGAATATCCTATTTTGGCGATGGCGGCGGCCTGTGCGGAGGGAACTTCGCGGTTTATGGGGCTTGGCGAGCTGCGCGTGAAGGAAAGCGATCGCTTGACTTTGGTGGCGCTGGGTCTGAAGGCCTGCGGGGTGCAGGTTGAGATTGAAGCCGATGACCTGATCATTCACGGAACCGGCAAACCGCCCAAAGGCGGCGCGACCGTGGCGACGGCCTTGGATCATCGCATGGCGATGAGCTTTTTGGTGCTTGGCATGGCGACTGAGGAGCCTGTGGCCGTCGATGATGGCCGCGTGATCGCAACCAGCTTCCCTGCCTTTGTCGGCATGATGAACGAGCTTGGTGCTCTAATAGCCTAACTTAACCTGTTTTTAATTAAATGCTTTGGCCTTTCTTGTTGAAAAGAGAGCATTTTTTGGTGTGCCGAAAGGGGGCTGACTTTTTTGCCTTTAAAAACAGAGTGTTAACCTAAATATGGTATGTATGTGTAGGCCATTTTTTTTGTTTTTGTAGAATAGTTGGACTTTTAAATGATGGCGATTAAGCCATGAGCAAGACAGAGAAGAAGTCACGGGATATCACCAACCTTACGCTTATCTGCGGCGATGAGGTGCTTCTTGCTGTCAGAAGCGGGAATGACGCGATTGATCATCCTTATAGCTGGGCGGCACCGGGGGGAAGCGTCGAGCGAGACGAGGATTTAGTCGCAGCCACCAGACGCGAGTTTGCCGAAGAGGTATTGGGGAAGGCGTCCTCAGCCTATATCGAACAGGTCATGCCGTTTGCGTTGGAAAAAGTTTCGTCGGTGACGCGTGAGGATGGGCGCCGGATTCACAGTTTTGTGGCTCATATATCCGAAGAAGAAAAGCTAGCGCTTATCATTTATCCAAACTGGGAAAATCTTGCGGTGAAGTGGGTTCCCGTGGACAGGCTCCCGCCTGTAGATCGGTTCCATCCGGATTATGTGGAAACGCTAAACGGCATTTTGTTGGAAAATAAATTGACGGATACGCCTGTCGGACAAAGAGAGGTTGATAAAGTTCCTGAAGGGCACACTCGTCGTTACCATGGAAGCGGGAATATTATTCCAAAAGCCGAGTTAGGTTATATTTATAGCTCAATTGGTCATGATGCAGATGGCGCTGGGTTTTATAGTGCTGACATTGAAACGGTAGCCGGATATGTGCCGACAGATGGCAATATTGGTGGATGGATTCACACCGTTGATATGGCTTTTACCGAGGAAGAATGCATTACCGATGTCGCAAAACCTTTAACCGAAGAACAAAAAAACAAGCTGGATACTGTGTTTCAGGTTGAAGGGATTAGTGAAGAGCTGCCTAAAACAGACATTGCTTTGCGTAGTTTTCTTGAAAAATCGCGAGGGGCTGAAAAAGCGCGAGAAATATTATATATGGTCGGGATTAAAGGCTATATGGGGGGAGATGGGTTATGCTTAGCCTTTCATCCTGAGGATGTTAAAATCCGACACATTGAGGAAATAACTGCGCCTCCGTCCGCTTTGACGCTTGTTCAGGAATATCAATCGAACAAGCTTAGATATTTAACTATGGATATTGATGCTCTTTATGAAAAAGCTGATCAGAAAGAAAAACGGTTGGTAACATTGGATGAGCTTTCTTCTGGGTTAGGCCGTATAGTCCCGCGCCCTCAACACCGGAGATCTCGCCATTATAACACGATTAAAAAGAGGCCTCCGTCGCGACAGCCTTGTTTGGATGAGGCTGTTCAGACGGTGCAGGGGCTTGTCACCGCTCTTTCCGATATTGACGCGCACACGGATGATTTAAGAAGCAGAGCAAACGAATTATTTGAGTTGACTGGATATACGAGTGGGGATCGGTCCGATTACGGTTATCGTGAAGCTTTGCTTAGAAAAGAGATAGAGGGCTCTTCTTGGGGGAGATTCTGGAACACAAAGAAATATCAGGATCTCGTTTCAAAGCATAAAGGGATGATTGATGGATTTAAGAAACATTATGTTCCTGAGTTAGATACGGATTGGCGCGAGAGTGCTGAAGAGAACAGAAGGGACGTTTTCGCAAAAACAGCGCCTTCATTTAGTAATCCAAAAGTTCAACAGATTTTTGGGTTAGCCAAGGAAGTTATAGCCGAGAAATATAGAACAAGTCGGGTTTATGCGGATAAAGTTGAAGAAAGGTATCTTCCTTATGATGAAGAATCCCTGAAGTTCCGTGAATTATGCACGCAAATTTTGGGGAAAGAGTTTAAGCAAAAAGTTTATGACTATGATGCGGAAGTTCTTAGAAAAAATGTTGGGGGTAATGCTTCCACGATATTAAGCCAGTGTGATGATCCCCAAAGCGTTTCCTATGAAGTATGGCAAGCGGGGAACAGAAGGGGGAGTGACGCAAGAAAAAATATGTCTGCGACGGCTAATTTTCTTGCCGCGCATGCGTCTTTTGATCAGGCGATGGATTTATTAGCTGTCAGTGATAAGCATTGTTTAAGTTTGGAGCCGTTGATTTCGTTGTGTGAGGCGTTCCCGGATCAGGCCACCAAACATAAAGAGATCATAAGCAAGAGGCTGGGGGAATCGATTTATTTTGGCAAATACAACGAACGGATTGCCTTAAAAGAGTTTACTGATCGTGAGGTGGTCGTCAAAGAAGCGCTTGCTCAGTATGCAGCGTTTAGGGAACTTCCTGTAGAAATCTTTGCTCTTGATAAACAGGTGCGCAGAGATCTGGTGTTGGATTCTGAGATTATTAAGGCGGTATCTTCCTCTATCTCACCTCTTTGGTCAGCGCAGGGGTTGGGGCGAATTTCCAAAGAGTATTATGCTGAGACGATGCTATCCATGGCGGAGGCGTTGAGCGATTTATCGCCAAGCGAGGATCATGTAGAGAAATACAATGACGCGGCTAATCGTGTTCGTGAAGAGATTGTCGATAGAAAGTTTGTGAAGGGATTGCCTCCTGATCGTTATCAGCGGCTTCTGGATGTTTCGTCACGGCTCCAGAAAAATATGGAAAAGACAATTAAACGAGAGCGTGAGCACGTCCAAGAAGAACGCGGTATATTGCTTCATACGATTAAACAAAAGCAACAGGAACGATCAGAACTAGTTGAATATCGTAGAAAGTACGGGGGGTATCCCCTTGAGGATGTTTCGATGCATGAGTTTGCTGACTCTTTTGACACGGCCTATCGTAGGCGCTGTGGTGGAAGAGATAAAGCGTTTAGTCCATTCGACAGATGTGATCAATTGGCAAAGGCATGGTGCGAAGTCCATCCGGACGCTGATTATAAAAAAACCGCGCAAGGGTTTGAGGAACTTTCCAAACCAAGGGTAGAGAAACTATTTCATGCTCCATTTCCTGACGATCTTTCCGATCTGAAATTTCTTTCTAATCTTGAGGGCTCAACGCGGCCAAGCCTTATGTTGGATGAAGCTACTGGCGAAAAGTATGTGGTTAAAACCGGAAAATCAAACGAACATGCTGAAAACGAATATAAGGCCAATCGGATTTATGCTGCGTTTGGATTGGATGTGCCGGATGCGCGTCTTTATACGAAACCAGATGGGGTTAAGGCTGTTGCCTTACGATTTATACATGGAAAGGATCAGGGGTATATTGAATCCGGACTTTTGGGAAACCAAATTCATGCTTTTCGTCAAGAAATTGGTCGCGGATTTGTCGTTGACGCGCTTTTGGATAATTGGGACGTCGTAGCAAATGGCCAGAATATACGGGTGGGGACGCATGATAACCGAAACTATCGTATTGATGTCGGGGGCTCGATGACGACGCGCGCGCAAGGGGAGGCGCGGGAATGGTCCGGTCAGGATATTCGTTCCATCGATTCCTTGCGCGAAGCCAAACATGCTCTTTCTCAAAAGGTGTACGGACGTCTTTCCTATCCGGAAATTGCGCAGCAGATTTTGGATGCCCAAGAACGGCTGCCGAATGTTGAAGCTTTGGTGAAGGATGGGGTGATTACGCAGCAAGAATATGGTGTGATCGAGTCGAGGCTTTCTAAAATTAGCGAGCGGTACAGCCCGGTTGTCGATACCTACAAAGTTGCAAAAGAGAATAAGCGGGTCCCGGTGTGGTTCACGGCCATTTCCAAAGTTAAATCGGCGGTTGCAGCAAGGGTTAAAGTACAGCCTAAACGGGCTCCAGCCTTGTGTTGTTGATGGGGATATTTTAGCTGCGGGGGAGTTTGGTGCCTGCGACGGCGCGTTGCTCGACGATGGCGCGGCGGAAGGCGAAGAGTTTGGCCGGGCGGCCTCGCGCAATGCGGCTTTCTTGGCGCGTTTCTTCGACAAGGCCTTGGCCCTGGATCAGGCGGCGGAAATTCTGTTTGTGAAGGCGTAGGCCTGCCAAGGCTTCGACCGTGCTTTGCAGGTGGGTCAGGGTGAAGCGGTCGGGCAGTAATTCAAACACAACCGGGCGGTATTTGATTTTGGCGCGAAGTCGGGCGATCGCGGTCGCCAGAATGCGTCGGTGGTCGTGCGCCATGTCAAGGCCGGGCAAGGGC
>JBFWLD010000137.1:0-5809 GCA_050252315.1 Bdellovibrionales bacterium | reverse complement strand
GGCTGTCGCCGTAAAAACCGATCAGTTGGCGCAGGAAGTTGATCGGGAGCAGATTTTGCTGACCGATCTTGTTTTCTTCTTCCATGATGATTTGCGTCAAAACGGAACGGGTGATGTCTTCACTGGTTTTGGCGTCATAGACGTTAAAATCGCACCCTTCCTTAACCATAGAGGAAAGGTCTTCCAGCGTGACATAAGAACTCGTCGCCGTGTTATAGAGGCGACGATTCGCATATTTCTTGATGGTAACCGTTTGTTTTGCAGTTTGTGCGCACATGATAGCGTTCCCGGATGAAGTGAGCAGAAAAGAAAGGGAAGTGATTCCCAAAAATCGATAGGCAAAGTGATTGTCCCCATTTGGAAAAAAAACTCAAGCCAATTTCGACATCATGGTAAATTTTTTGTTTCCATGTGGCCATCATGTGATCTATGATAGGAACATGACAAACGATCACGACACAGCTCAGATGCACGACTGGAACAAATTAGCGCAAGAAGCGCTGGATTTGTGGGAAGGCCATCTGAACGCCCTGGCTGCCGATCCGCACGCGAAGGCAGAAATGGCCAAGTTTATCTCTCCAATGAGTCAAATGTTCGCCAATTGGACGACGATGATGCAAAGCGGACTGGAAGGGATGGGGCTTTCGGGCGCTGCTGATAGGGCAACGTCACCCGACATAAGCTCCGCTCCGGACGCGGAGGAAGAGGAACCCTATAATGTCTGGATGGAGGAAATGCTGCGCGCGTCCAGCGCGTCGTCCCGCCCGTTCGGACCGGTCGTAGGGGAAGCTGCCGCGCCGTCGGCAAGTACGTCGGCCAAGGCCTCCTATGATAAGGCTGATTCGATGGTCGATGTGTCGGACAGCCACACGCCAGCCTACGCGGCCAACACAGGGGCTTCCTTCACCTTGGTGCAAGAAGCCGTGCCGGAAGATTATCAGTCCCTTATTCATACAGGATTAGAAAGTGTTGCAGCCGCTTCAGCCAACGAATCCACCGTTGCCGACTCAAGAATCGACGCAAGCGTCGCCCAACCTGTCGCCTCTAGCGTCGTTGACACAGGAACAAATGTCACCGCTACGGCGCAAAGCCGCGATGCCGCTTCTTCCGCTGGCAGCCGGGACTTGGCTGAGCTTGCCAGCCGTCTGGCCCAGCTTGAGCGAGAATTGGACGGGATGCGCGCCAAAGGTCGAGGCGAACTCGGTGCCGCCAGTGCCGATGACGAACTCGATGACCCAGTTGCTCGGCGCATGGCTGAAGCCCGTCAAGGATAAGCTCCCCGCTGATTTCGGTCCTGAGGAAAGCGAAGCTCTGTATCAGGCGATAACGCAGGAATCGTTACGACGTTTCGATTCCTTCCTGAAAGGCCTGCGTTTTTATCAGTCGCATTCTTCCTCGCGTGCGGAAACCTCCGAAGTCCTAACCCTATGGGAAAAGGGCACGACACGGCTTCTCGATTACGCGCCCAGCTCTGGCGGTCCCGTCATCTTTGTCGTCCCGTCGCTTGTGAATCGCTTCGATATTTTGGACATCGACCCTCAGCATTCTTTTCTGGGGTTCTTGGCCAGCGTAGGGTTGCGGCCCTTGGTCGTGGATTGGCAAGAACCGGGGGAGGAGGAAAAGGGCTTTTCCCTTTCCACCTACATGACCGAACGGCTTTTCCCGGCTTTGATCGAAGCTCAACGTGCCAATGGCGGGCGTCCTTGCCATTTGTTGGGCTATTGCATGGGCGGCGTGATGGCGTTGGCTCTGGCTCAATTGCAGCCTCAGGCGATTCGAAGCTTGACCTTGATGGCGACTCCTTGGGATTTTGCCCCCAAAGGGGTTGGCGGTGTTCCTGCCTCTTCGACCGAACTTGGGCAGGCGTTTTTGAAGCAAGCCCTCTCGTGGGAAAAAGCGCTTGAAGAAGTCGGCTTGTTGCCGCCGGAATTGTTGCAGACCGTTTTCATCAATTTCCAGTCTTTGTCGGTTTTACAAAAGTTCATGCGTTTCGGCGACGCGTTGATGCCGGACGAAGCGCGTCGTTTTGTTTTGACGGAAGATTGGTTGAATGACGGCGTGCCGCTTTCTTTGCCCGTGGCGCGGGAATGCCTACATGATTGGTACGTTCAAAACGCACCGGCCAAAGGGCGGTGGAAACTGGCCGGACAGAAAATAGATCCCTCGCGTATCAACGTGCCGACATATTTGATGATCCCGCAACGGGATAAAATTGTGCCGCCGGAATCGGCCTTACCCTTGGCGGCAACGATTCCGAACGCCACGGTCCATGAACCGAATATGGGGCATATCGGTCTGATGACGGGGGAAGAAGCGCCGTCTAAAGTCTGGGCTCCCTTCGCCATGTGGCTTTACAAGCAATAATCTGAACCATTTTTATACTTCGTTAAGAAATGGGCCATACTTTGAATAAGTTTTTTCTTTGGAGGCGGCCATGAATACAAAGTTTTTACGTCTAATCTGTACTGTCCTGTTTGCTTTTTCTTTTTTCTATTCGGCGGCGGCATATGCCGAAGTCATTCAAATGTTGCCTCCCGTGCAACATAACGATGTATCAAAACCCTGTGCCAAGTCTGGTGGGAACAAGGTTTTGTCGTGGGATGGTGAAACGCCAATAAAATGTCAATCTGGTGTTATTATTAACTCCAATGGACAGGTGGGGGTTGGAACGGTTGATCCTCAAGCTAAGTTGGATGTTGTTGGCGCAGTTCGTATTGGTGCCGATAATTCTATTTGTACGGCGGCGAAGGTTGGGGCAATGCGTTATAATAGCAGCTCGGCCCAGATGGAATTTTGTAATGGGAGCGCGTGGACTCGCGTTGCAACGGGGCCACTCTTCGGTGGTGTTTTTCAAACCTATCTGTGTGACGTGAATAATGTTTTTCATGGGGAGGCCGCGGGTGGCGGGTGTCGTATCCCGAATACTGTTACATCGGCTTGCTCCTGTCCGGCGGGCTATACCATGCAACATATCGGCGACTTTAATGCCTCCACCTTCGCCTCAATGTGCCCTCAGATGTATTATGAATCACGCGGGATGGTGCAGTGGGTGTGCGTCAAGCCGTAAAGCAAAAACATAATCTCAGTACGTCAGCGTAGTGAGATAGACAAACCAACGCCGCTCTTGAGCTTCTGCTCAAGGGCGGTGAGTGTTTTTACCTAAATATAATCAGGAACTTTTGGACAGTATTAGAATAAAACAGGAAAGACGTCAGCGGTTCGTTTGTATGTTTTATTGCGCTGCAACAGTCGCCGATGGTGCGTTGCGAGATAAGTGTCTTTCTTTTTGTGTCTTTTTTATGAGAAAGTCGCCCATCGTTGCATCGTTCTGGAAACGACAGTAACGCTCCGCTTTCGTTCCCCACGAAGAACAGACCTTCAGGTCGGCGGAGGCAAACGACAACGTACAGCATTTTCCATATGTGGAAGGGAAAAGAAAATGATTACGATCCCCGTTGAAGAGTCGATTGCGCAAAATAGCTGGGCGACAGCGGCGCAATATGCAGCGATGTATGATCGTTCGATTAATGAGCCGGACGCGTTCTGGGGCGAGGTCGGCAAACGTCTCGATTGGATTCATCCCTACAGCGTCGTCAAAAATACGACCTTCCACGGCGACGTCTCGATCAAATGGTACGAAGACGGCACCTTGAACGCCTGCGTGAATTGCGTGGACCGTCACTTGCCTTTGCGCGCGACGCAAACCGCGTTGATCTGGGAAGGCGACAGCCCGTCCTGTCAAAAACATATCAGCTATGCCGAGCTGTACAGCGAAGTCTGCCGTTTTGCGAATGTGCTGAAAAAGCACGGCGTGAAAAAAGGCGATTGCGTGACGATCTATCTGCCGATGATTCCCGAAGCGGCCTACGCCATGCTGGCCTGCGCGCGCATCGGCGCGGTCCATTCGGTGGTGTTTGCGGGTTTTTCTGCGGAAAGCCTGCGCGACCGGATTCAAGATTGCGGCGCCAAGCTGGTGATTACGGCAGATGAAGGCGTGCGGGCAGGGCGCAAAACGCCGTTGAAATCCAGTCTGGATAAAGCGCTGGAAGAATGTCCGGAAGTCGAAGACGTGATCGTGGTCCGCCGCACGGGCGGTAGCATCGAATGGACGGCGGGGCGCGACTTTTGGCATCATGAAGAATGCCTGTCGGTGGATGCCTGCTGCCCGGCTGAAGAAATGGGCGCGGAAGATCCTCTGTTTATCCTTTATACCTCCGGTTCGACGGGCAAACCCAAAGGCGTCGTCCACACAACGGGCGGGTATCTGGTGCATGCCGCCATGTCCCACCAATATGTGTTCGATTACCACCAAGGCGAAGTCTATTGGTGCACGGCGGATGTGGGCTGGGTCACGGGCCATTCCTATGTCGTCTATGGTCCGCTCGCGAATGGCGGCACCTCGTTGATGTTCGAAGGCGTCCCGCATTATCCGGACCCTTCGCGTTTCTGGCAGATTATCGATAAACACAAAGTCAACATTTTCTACACTGCGCCCACGGCGATCCGCGCGTTGATGCGTGACGGCGATCATTATGTCACCTGCACCAGCCGCAAATCCTTGCGCGTTCTGGCCTCGGTGGGCGAACCGATCAATCCCGAAGCATGGCTGTGGTATCACCGTGTGGTGGGCGAAGAACGCTGCCCGGTCATCGACACATGGTGGCAAACGGAAACCGGCGGTCATATGATTGCGCCGATGCCGGGGGCCACGACACTTAAGCCCGGCTCGGCCACCATGCCGTTCTTCGGCGTCCAACCCGTAATCGTAAACGCCGAAGGCAAAGTCATGGAAGGCGCGTGCGAAGGCAATCTGTGCATCTTGGATTCTTGGCCAGGCCAAGCCCGGACGCTGTGGGGCGACCACGAGCGTTTCAAGCAAGCCTATTTCAGTTGCTATGACGGCAAATATTTCACGGGCGACGGCTGCCGTCGCGACGCGGATGGTTATTACTGGATCACAGGCCGCGTGGATGATGTTATCAATGTCTCGGGGCATCGTCTGGGCACGGCGGAGATTGAAAGTGCGCTTGTGGCGTTGACCGAAGTCGCCGAAGCCGCCGTGGTCGGGTTCCCGCATGACATTAAGGGGCAGGGCATCTATGCCTATGTCACGCTTAATGCGGAAGCGCAGGAAAGCGAAGAGCTTCGCAAAAACATCATCCAGTGGGTGCGTAACGAGATCAGCCCGATCGCCTCGCCGGACATCATCCATTTTGCGCCGGGCCTGCCCAAAACGCGCTCCGGCAAAATTATGCGGCGCATCCTGCGTAAGATCGCGGCGCATGACATTGACAATCTGGGGGACACGTCCACGCTTGCGGATCCGTCGGTGGTCGAAGAACTCGTCCGCAACCGTGTCCGCTAATCTTTTTGTTCAAGCCCCCCCGGCGATCCCCTCAACGTTGTCTCAGCGCTGTGAAAAAATTCGAACCATCCAATTAAGAAGCACGCCTCCAACGTCTTCCCGCAAAACTTTTCTCCAAGAAAAGTTTATGCGGGACCCAGTCTATCTCTCCATTAAAGAACCCAACCCCCAACATTTGTCATCAACTCTGTTGAAAAATATCCCCGCGCCATCCGACTTAAGATCACCCCCCAACGTCTTCCCGCAAAACTTTCCCCCAAAACAATGACCTTATGGAATCGACAGGCCTAACAAAAACACCGTCATCCCGGTGTAAACCGGGAGGTGGATTCACAATTGAAGTGCAACAGATGAAGTTGGTTAAAAAATACCTCTGCAGGGGTCATAAAGCCAAGACATTTTCTAGGCGTGTTGTTCAGTCGCCGAGCGAGGCGTTGCACATCG
>JBFWLD010000136.1:0-5975 GCA_050252315.1 Bdellovibrionales bacterium | reverse complement strand
ATTCGTGCAAGTGCTGATAGCGTGTATCGACAAATAAATTCAGTGTTTTAGTCATAGAAAAGACATAAAAAATCCGTTGCGCTGGCGAGCGCAAGATCAAAAAGGCGAACATTCCAAGGTGTTACACGACGAACTCAAAGTCGGATATGAGGAAGCCCTTCAACCGCCCTACGCGGCGATGTGAAGGCTGTTGTAGCGCGCGGCTTCGGTCAGTCTCGACAAGACCTGTCCCTGCGGCTCGATGAAGATGAGCGAGCAGTGCGATTTTTTGGCAAGATCATGGATCAGCATAAACAGATAGAGGCCGGTTGAATCCATGGATTTGAGTTTTTTGATATTGAGCAAAACGTGCGTACGAGAATCGTTGCTGTTAATGACTTTCATCAAGCGATGCACATTATGGGAGTCCTGATAGGTAAGGGTTCCTTCCATATCGACATGAATGGCGTCGGGGCCGAAGTGCAAAGCGTATTTCATAGAGTATGGTCCTACCTAAAAAGAGTAACGTCTATGAATTGATTATTGGCCGATAGCCTTAACCAGCTCTTTATTTCCCCCATACAAAAGCGTGAAAAATGAAAAAGATTTGGATTTTGCATCTTATGGTAAAGGCGGGATTCATGATGAATGAAAATTTACCATACCGGAATATTGACAAATTTTATCGCGCGGGCAATCCCTCGCAGACAGGGGGATGATCCACGCGTGTCCATGTCTGACTTCCGCCGAGTAAGGGAAGAAAAATGTAGCCTCGAAGCTCCAAGCGCGTCGGGGCGTGCAAGGTCAGCTCTGCGCTAAAGGTCGCACCGTGACGTATGCTGTAAATCCAGCCGCCGCGGTAATGACTGCCCTCTTCCTTTTCAAACCCGCCCATAAAGGGAAGGCCGCATAAGCGCCGTTTTTTCTTTTCGGGGTCAGGGTTGTGATCGTCGAGGGAAGGCTTATCCGCGCTATCGTCTTTAAGCCAATAAAAGCGACCGCAAAGCTCGTTATCCTCGCACGGATAGATTTCGATGATAGCGTCCTTGTCCTTTGTGAGCCAAAACCCGACAGGAGAAAGAACTTCCTGTGCGGCAACCTTCTGCACGGAAAGCAGGAACAGAAAAAGGACAAGAAGAAAGGCTGTTGTTTTTCGGATCATAGAAAAGAGGAGACGTGACGGTCCTGTGCGGCTTTAGCGGAGCAGGATGGAGCGGGTGACGAGGCTCGAACTCGCGACCCCGACCTTGGCAAGGTCGTGCTCTACCACTGAGCTACACCCGCATCCGAAGAACAGGCCGCGATAATACCGTTCTGTTCAGACATTGCAAGCTGTTTTTGCGGCCTTTTTTTGTTTTTGGGTGGGGATGTGGAATAGCGGATAAATCCCATTGGCACCCCCCTTGTTCATTGCCAAAACATCCTTATATAAGGCATGATAAGCCCAAAATTGGAAATAGCTCGATAGGAAATGAGACAGATTCATGGTTTCACAAGCCCCCTCCCCCAATTCTGCAACGGAAAATATGGAAGATAGTATTGCGTGTCCGGTTACGGCTGCCAACTTTATGCAAGAGGTTATGGACCCGTCCTTGGCTCAAATCGTGATTGTAGATTTTTGGGCACCATGGTGCGGACCGTGTAAACAGCTTGCCCCCATTTTGGAGAAAGTCGTCAAAGAAAGCTTGGGCGCTGTTAAATTAACGACGATTGACATCGACCAAAACCCGCAGATCGCCCAACAACTGCGTGTTCAATCCGTACCGACCGTCTTTGCCTTTTTTAACCGGCAGCTTATCGACGGGTTTATGGGGCTGTTGCCTGAATCGCAAATCCGCGAATGGCTGGGTGAACTTGTTAAAAAGACCGGTGCAAAGCCAACGTCCGATGAAAAAGGCAAAGAGTTGGAGGCTGCCCTTGCTCGTGCGCATCAAGCCACGGAAGAAGGCCACCTTGAAGCCGCACATGATGCGTTTGCCGCGATATTGGAGGAATACCCAGATCATCTTGAAGCGGCAATTGGAACGCTCCAGTCATTGTTGGCGCTAGGTCGTGTCAAGGAAGCGTCGGAACTTCTTGCCGTCTTGCCGGAGGAACTGGCAAAGAGCAAAAAACTCAAACCTGTGCAGACGGCCATTGCGCTGGCGCTAGAGGCCTCCCCGGCGCAGGGTAATGCTATCGAGTCTTTGCTTAAGGCGCTTGCCGCCGACGAAAACGACCATCAGGCTCGATTTGATCTGGCGATGGCCTATTATGCCGACCATGATGTCGAGGCTGCGATTGATCAGTTGTTAGAAATTTTCCGGCGCGACCGGTCTTGGAATGAAGAGGTTGCCCGTACGCAGCTTGTTAAAATATTCGAGGCCCTCGGTCATGAGCATCCTCAAACCATCGAAGGGCGCAAAAAACTTTCTGCGATTTTGTTCTCATGATTCAGACCATCCCGGAAATCCGGAGCGAAGTTTTCCCTGAAACGGTCCCTCTTTTTACAACGAGCGGCGCAATCCTCCTGCCGCATACGACCCAGTCCGTTAATATCTACGAAGAACCCTATCTTCATATGATTGATGAGGCACTCGGTAATGGCCGTTATGTCGGGGTGATCCAACCCCTGATTGGCACAGATGAGCACGCGCCTCTTTACCATGTCGGGACCTTGTCCAAGATTATATCCTTCGCCGAAACCGGAGATGGCCGGTATCTCCTCAATCTTCAAGGTATGTGCCGGTTCGAGTTACTGGATTCAACGCTGACGGCCAAGAATTATCGAGTCGGGACCATTGACGCTTCAGGCTATCAGGATGATTTACAGCTCCATCATGATCTAAGCTTCGATCGTGAAAAGCTTATTAAAGTCCTTGCCGGTTATTTTAAAGGGCAAGGCATTACAGCGGATTGGGGAGTCATCCATAATGCCGCCAGTGAAGAGTTGATTTCCTCCCTTGCGATTATTTGCCCGCTGGAGCCGAATGAGAAACAGGCTCTTTTAGAGGCTGCCGACTTTGCGACGCGGGTTGAATTGCTCATCACGCTTTTAGAAATGGCATCGCTGTCCATGGAAGATTCAGAAACGGCCCGCCACTAACGGATTACCCGCGCAGATAGCGCCGAACGCCTGCATTAAATACGTTGATCGCAATCCACGCATAGAATAGCGAAGCCGCAAGCAGGATGACCAAATAAAGCGGGTCGAGGTTCTGGAAAAACGCAATGGGCAGAATATTGATAAACCCCGAAGGTACAACCGTAAACAAAATCAGCTTCATCCAAAAGGGCTGGCCATGCACGATATTAGATGTAGCCAGAATAGACGTTTCGAATAAATGTTCCGACACATGAGCATGATTGCGCAACCAAAAATTGAGGCTGTAAATCACCAGCATCATGGAGCCGA
Source organism: Bdellovibrionales bacterium (assembly GCA_050252315.1). GTDB lineage: Bacteria > Pseudomonadota > Alphaproteobacteria > UBA9219 > UBA9219 > UBA8914. Next base: position 2,602 of record JBFWLD010000136.1, on the reverse strand, counting down.
ACAGGATTGAAGCATTGACGGCGAGTAAAAAGAGCAGCAAGAGGTCCGCCGGGCCAGCGTCCGTAAAAATAATCCACATAAGCGGCCCGTACAGAATATCGCCGAGACTGGCCGGGCCGGAGGCGCTGAACATCAAAAGCGGAAGCGGATGCCTTGGTCGCGACAGGAACATATCAAACGTTCCGTCTTGCAGGCGAAAAGCCAGAGTGCGCACGCCGTTGCATAGAAACATGGCAATACCGATGCTTGTCGCGGTCAAACCATACATGCGTGCCACATCCGGCAACCGCCATCCTTTCAAATCGGAAACAACGTCAAAAAGGACAAGCCACACACAAAAGAAAATGAAATTCTGAAGGATCATGAAAAGCGACATAATGAAAAGTCGCATTTTCTCGGGGGCATGGCTTTTAATATTCGCCAGCGCGAGATGGAAAAGATAATCAAGTTTGCAGACCATCATGCCCCTCCCTTCTGAATATGGCGAAGAGCCATCCGGTCAAAGCGCTGAACAAGCAGACTAAAAGCTGCGGCCCATAAAATCTGATGCGCTAACGCGATGAGATAGTGGGGCCAGTCCATCGAAAGAGTCCAATCCCCCGCTATCATCAAAATCGCAGGAAAAGGCGGAAAATAGATAAAGGCATGCATCCAGTCCGGATAAAGACAGGCAGGCCAGACCATCGCGCCAAACAAGAAAAGAGATTTTTGCCAGACCCAAAAAGCGGGTTCGGATTGCACGAACCACAAGCATGACCCACCGATCATGTAGGTCGCACATAACATCATGAAAGAAGCCAGCGGTAAGGAGAGCAGCAGCCCAATAAAATGCAGCAAAGAAAACGTAGGCCATCCTCCGAGCCACACAAGCAATACAAAAGCCAAAGGCGCCATCAAAAGAGTCCGCGCCAAAGAAATGCCACCCCATTCGGCTATCCGGGAAAAGGAATCCGGATAAGGCCGTAACAAAGCCAAGTCAATCTGACCGGACAAAAAGGCTGCTTGCACTTCCTTCATGCCCCAACTCGAACAGGTAAAAAGGACGAACTCGGTAACGCCCATATACCATGTCATGCGATCATGAGTCAGCGCGTACTTGTCAAGAATCTCCGGCGCGATCATATGAAAGATCGAGACATAGATAATCATAATGATCGCATATAGTAAGAATACGGTGCCTATGATGGCCGGTTCCCGTATCGTGCTGAGGAAGGCAAGTTTAAAATGAAGAAGGGAAGCGCCGGATTTCATAGCAGACACACCCTTTTGGCATAAATAGCCTTGATGATTTCCTCCAGCGGCAAATCTTCGATGCTCATATCGCGAATGGTGAATTGCTCAAGACACATCGCGACGATTTCCTGAACCGAAGCTCGCTGAATGTCGATTTTAAGAGTCAGACAATGCGGTTCCTTTTCCTCGGCCATCGGCGCATGAGGATGAGTCAAAACAGGGTCAGGCTCTTCGGTAACAAGTCGCAAGGTCTTTGTCTTCGAGTAATCGCGATGCAATGCAGAGACAGTCGTATCCAACAGCTTTTTCCCATGGTCGATCAAAATAACGCGGTCGCATATTTTCTCAATATCGTCTGTGTCGTGACTGGTTAAAAGCACGGTGATCTCAAACTCTTTGGCGAGCTTGTTGAGGTGATCCCGCAGCATGGCCTTGGCCGTTACGTCCAAACCGATTGTGGGTTCATCCAAAAATAGAACAGAAGGTTGATGCAGCAAGGCACAGGCCAAGTCGCTACGCATTTTCTGACCAAGCGATAAGGTAAGAGCATACTGATTAAGAAATTCGCCAAGGCCAAAAATCTCAATAAGTTTGTCTCGCTGTGCGAGATAGGCTTGCGGCTCGAGACTGTAAATACGGGCTAATAGATCAAAGGTGTCGGCGACGGTGAGGTTCGGCCAAAGATGCGTTTTTTGTCCGAAAACAAGGCCTATTTTTCGGGAAAGGTCGCGAATATTTTGCCAAGGCAGCATTCCGCATACCCTTGCCGAACCCAAAGATGGCTGCAACAATCCCGACAAAATTTTCAATGTTGTGGATTTACCCGCGCCGTTCGGTCCGATAAAGGCAACCTTTTCTCCGGCGCGAATAGAAAAATCTAGCTCATTAAGCGCATAGAATTTTTTGTAAACTTTACGCGCAAACCACCCGGATTTTTCTGCGCTTTTATCGCGAATATCAAAAAAGCGGGTTAATTTCTCAACATTTATAACGGGTTCGGACATGGGGGGCGCCTTTCGGGAAAGACTTCCACTCTATACCACAACCCAGGGCCTCTTCAATGGGGCTTTGAAACTGAGCCAAGTCATCTTATACTTTTAAAAGATATAACAACACGTCAAGGCATCGGATGGATTTAGAAATATTAGATTGGACCGTCGTCAAACTGGTAACGGGATTGGCGATGGGATTGGTGTTGGGCAGCTTTACGACGATGCTCAGCTATCGCGTGCCGCGTAAAATTTCGATCGTCGCTCCCCGCTCCCAATGTCCGCATTGTCATGCAGTTTTAAAGCCGCAGGATTTGATCCCAGTTTTTTCGTGGCTGTGCAGTAAAGGCCGTTGCCGCTACAGATCGGAAGAGCACACG
>JBFWLD010000135.1:0-6008 GCA_050252315.1 Bdellovibrionales bacterium | reverse complement strand
GCGAAGGCGCTTCGTTTGGCGTGTCTTCTTGCGTTTCGGAGGTGTCGTCTTTTTTCTTTTTCTTGGGGCGTTCGGCAAGCTCCAGCGTGACGAGAAGCTTGTTCACTTCCTCGGTAAAGGCCTTTTGATCGTGCAAAAGTTTTTTCAGTTTCTTGAAATGCGGCGTCAGCCTTTCGCCGATCAAAGGTCGCCACAGAGAAACCGCGTGCTCGGCTTGCTCGGGCAGGGGGGTGTCGCAAAAGGCTTCATGCGCCAAAAGATGCAGCATATCGGCCAGCGGGACTTCGGCCTGTGTCTTGGCCGTGTGATAGTGTTTTTGGCGGCATTGTTCGGTGAGAAACGCTGCGATGTTTTTTTCGATGCCGGACATCCGTTGCGCGCCCAGCGCTTCGCAGCGGGACTGTTCTAGTGTGGCCATCAAGGCGGCGGCTTGGCTTTGCAAGGGGGCATGAGCGGCGTTGATGGACGGGTCGTGGTAGCGCAAGCGAACCGCTGCCGCATCCGCGCGTCCTCGAGCGCAGGCTCGGTCCGTGCTGTCCAGCTTATCCGAAAGTTCCGGTAAGCTGACGCGCTGGGGCGTGACGCTATCAGAGCCCTGTCCGAAGGCGACCTCCAACTCACGACAATGGCCGATGGCTTTAATGGCCGCCGCCGTTGCGCGTTTGAAGCTTTCCGTTTCTTTTTCGTCGGCGATAGGCATTAATCCCGCACGTTTGGTCGTCCGTTAAGAGGAAGTTCTTCCCCCATGCAGCGCTGGTAGAACTCGGCAATGGCAGGGCGTTCGGTTTCATCGCATTTATTGAGAAAGCTCAGGCGAAAGGCCGTGGCCGTGTCGCCGAAGATTTGACTGTTCTCCGCCCAAGTAATTACGGTGCGTGGCGACATGACCGTGGCGATATCGCCGTTCATAAAGCTCTGCCGCGTGAGATTGGCGAGCGCGACCATGGCCGTGACCTGCGCGCGTTTGTCTTTGCCGGAAAGTTCAGGGACTTTGGCCTGAACGATGGCGACTTCCTCTTTCTCCGACAGGTAGTTCAAGGTCGCGACAATGTTCCAGCGGTCCATTTGGCCTTGGTTGATTTGTTGAGTGCCATGATAAAGGCCGGTCGTATCGCCAAGGCCAATGGTGTTGGCGGTTGCAAACAGGCGGAAGGCAGGGTGAGGGCGCAGGACCCTATTTTGATCCAGCAAGGTCAGCTTGCCTTCGACTTCCAACACGCGTTGGATTACGAACATCACGTCTGCGCGGCCTGCGTCGTATTCGTCGAAGACCAAAGCCGTAGCGTGTTGGAGCGCCCAAGGCAGAATGCCTTCACGATATTCCGTGATTTGCATACCGTCGCGGATAACGATCGCATCTTTGCCTATCAGGTCGATGCGGCTAATGTGGCTGTCCAGATTGACGCGCACGCAGGGCCAGTTCAGGCGCGCGGCGACTTGTTCGATATGGGTGGATTTGCCGGTGCCGTGAAAGCCTTGCACCATAACGCGGCGGTTAAAGGCAAAGCCGGAAAGAATAGCCAGTGTGGTATCTTTATCAAAGCGATAGGCGGGGTCTATGTCGGGGACGTGTTCTCCGGCTTCGGAAAACGCCGGAACCTCCCAGTCGGTTTCAATCTTGAAAACGTCGCGAACCGAAAGGGTTGTGTCAGGCATACCCCGTTCATCGGGGGCGATTTGAAGGCTGCTGTTGGTCATAAAACGTCCTGTTTAGTCTTATTTAAGAGGGGACTTCTTAGCATAATAGGAAAGCAAAGTCCCGAAAGCTTCCTGAATAGCATAAAAACGAGGCAAATCGTGCGTTTTTCCCTGATTGGCGTCCGGATGATATTCTTTGGCCAGCGTACGAAAGCGTCGTTTGATGGAGGGTACAGTCACCGGCGGCGACAGGCCCAGAACGCTCAGGCTATGAAGAACTTGAGGCGGCAGGGCTGGCGGCGGGCTTGCGCTTTTCTTGTGGGATAGGGGGCCTTTGCCAAAAGGCCAAGTAGGGCGCTCCCAGACCGTTGCCTCCCGGATGCGCTTCTCGATGCCTTTTTCGTCGAGTCCCTTTAGATTGTCCCACTGCGCATTGTAAAGGCGAATATGCTCCAAACAAAAATAGCGATAGGGGCGGGGGCAATCCGGACTTTGCGGGGCAGGGTACAGCCCTTCACGGGTACAGCCTTTAAAGGAACAGGGAACGGGCATAAGACGAGCGGGACACTAAAAATAAAGAGCGATTCGTTTTGAAAGGGAACAAAAGGATAACACCTGAACGCATGAGCGTGAAATTGATAAAACACGGTCGTATATCATTCAACCTCAAGTTGTATATATAGATGGGCGTCGATGGGGATAAGTGTGTCATCTTTGTCATATACTGCATTGATAAACAAAGGTCATATACAAAATATCTTTTTCCTCTTGATACACCGACGCGTGTATATATTATAGCAACCAACGATTTTTCTGCCCACTGAAACTGCCTGTTTAAGGAGAGCGCTATGCAAGTTCAACCAAACACGAAAGCCTCCAAACCCTTTTTATCCCAACCGCAACTGGTACCTTCGAGTGATTCTAAAAAGGATAAAAGCAGTTTGGTCAGCCGGAACGTTACCATTGGAACCCATCGGACCAGTATTCGGTTGGAACCGGATATGTGGAACGGGTTGCGTGAAATTTGCCGCCGCGAGCATGTTTCGATGCATGAGATTGCGACGGTAGTTTCCGAACGCAAATCCGCTAACACCTCTTTGACCGCAGCGATTCGCGTTTTTGTGATGGCTTATTTTCGCATGGCGGCGACGGAAGAGGGACATAACAATGCCGGTCACGATCCGGGGGGATCGTTTATGAGTTCGCTTATGTCTCGTCGTTCGGACGATCAAGATAATAATGTAACGGTTTTTAGCAGTTGTGCACGCGTCGCGCGTTAATTCCCATTACATGACAAAGCGGAAGGTGTCGTCTTAGATCGGCGCCTTTTTCGCTTTTTGTCCGTCCTTTATCTTTCTAAAAGCGCACAAGGCTTCAGCCTTTGTTTTTTCGCAACATATCTAAAAATAAAAGCGATCTTTTTACCTTTGTATGTTTTTCACCCTAGTTTTTATTTGATCGTGAAACTGAAAATTCGTATGAGAAAAAAGCTTTCCTTCGTTTGGCAGTCCTGCCAAAGCCTTATCTTTCCTAAAACCGACAGGAGTTTTCGATGACCCACACCTTGCGCAACGTCTTACTTGCCTCTACTGCTTTGGGTTTTCTTGTCGTAGCGCCATCGGCTCATGCGGCTGATTCAACGGCGGAGGCGATAAAGGCTCTTCAGGCGCAGGTCGATGCCTTGCAAAAGCAACTCGTTGAGATTCAAGCCAAAGCGCAACAAACGGCTCCTGTAAGTGCTGAGCCTGCTAAGGTAGAAAAGGCATCTTCGGAAACAGGGAAAAAGGAAATCCTTCCCGGCGTTAGCGTCAAGTTTGGTGGGTACATCGCGGCGGAAGGCGTCTATCGCGATCGTAGCCAGAATGGAGATATGTCCACAAGTTACAGTGGCGTTACGCTGGGGCATACGGCTGATTCGAGCCATGGCGAATTCCGTGCAAGCGCCCGGACGACCCGTCTGTCGGCCTTGTTTGGGGCAAAGATTGACAAGGATACAGACCTTGGCGGCTATATCGAAGGCGATTTCCTCGGGGCCTCCGGCTCCTATGCCAAGACGAACAATTTTTCGCCGCGCCTGCGCCAAGGGTTTATTTCGTATGACCGTAACGATTGGGGCTTTCATGCCTATGCCGGTCAGGCGTACAGCTTGACCACCTCCTCAAAGAGCGGCATGTCTCCCCGTACGGAAGATTTGCCTATGGTGGTCGATGCCGCGCTTGTTCCAGGCGTTGTTTACACGCGTAATGCCCAGTTCCGTGTTGTTAAGGATTTTGCCGACAACACATTCCATGCCGGTCTTTCCTTTGAAAGCCCCGAAGTTTCGGTGCCCTCTACGCTGCCGACCAATACCTCTTCCTCGCATGGCGATGTGCCGGATGTTATTGCCAAGGTTGCGTATGATAACAGCTTCGGTCATGTCGAATTGTTCGGCCTGACCCGCTTCTTTACGGCTACCTATAAGGGGGCAACCTACGAAAACGATCGTGACGTTGCTTTCAGCGGCGGTGTCAGCACCTTTATGCACGTTTTGCCAAAGAAGTTGGACTTCCATGCGAATTTTGCAGCGGGGAAGGGCCTTGGTCGTTACACCATCGTGGGAATGCCCGGTTATACGATTACGGCTGATGGCAAGGTCAAGTCGGTTACGGCCATGGCGGCGATGGTTGGCCTGATCGGTCATTTGACCCCTTCGTTGGACGCCTACTTATATGCCGGTGCTGAAAAGGCAATCCGTCAAAGCCATGCTGACGGCTATGGCGTCGGTGTCGATAATTCAGGGTGCTATACGCCTACCGGATCTTGCGCCGGTGTAACCGAATCCGTCTGGACCCTTGCGCCGGGCGTCTGGGATACGGTGTATAAGGGGGACTATGGCAGCTTGAAGGTCGGGGCTCAGTACTCGCTGACGCGCCGGGATGGGTTTAGCGATTCTAATGGTCAGCCTCATGCATACGAGAATGTTGGGCTGATTTCCTTCCGTTATTCGCCGTTCTGATAAAGTCTCAATAAAACTTTAACAGCAGGGCGGGACAAACAATCCTGCCCTGTTTTTTTGCCGTATGTTTTTTATTCGAGGGAAATTGGTAACGATTTTTTTAGGTTCTTCAGGCATTTTGGTTGAAATCTTTCCCTTTGAAGGAAGAAGGCGTTTCCCCCGTATTCTTTCCTGCCTGAGCCGATCGAAAGAAAAAGGAAGTAAGCTATGCCTGTCGATATGAACATGCCCATTCTCATCGTTGACGATTATAAGACGATGTTGCGTATTATTGAAAATCTCCTCAAACAACTGGGGTTTAAAAATGTCGCCCAAGCCACGGACGGCTCTATGGCCCTTAAAATGTTGAGGGAGGCTAGTTTCGGGATGGTCATTTCCGACTGGAATATGGAACCGATGACAGGGCTTCAGTTGCTCAAGGAAGTGCGGGCTGACGCTAAGCTTAAAGCGACGCCTTTCATCATGGTGACGGCGGAAAGCAAGGTTGAGAACGTTGCTGCAGCCAAAGAAGCCGGCGTTAACAACTATATTGTCAAACCTTTTAATGCAGAAACGCTGAAACAGAAAATTTCCTCTGTGATCGGGGCTTTCTGACGGATAGTGCGGACGCGGAGAACCGGTCATGAATGATGCAGAACGTTTAGAGAATTTGCAGGCAACCCTGCACGAGAAAATTCAGACGGCGACGCAGGCTTCCAAAACGCCTCTTGCTTCGGAAGAAATCGCGTCCATTGTCCGTGATGTTGTTTCCAGCATGACCGGCGATGTTACGGTTTCGGATTTGAAGTTCTATGCCGAGCTTGAAGAACTAGCCCGCTATATTCGCCACGCGAAAAAAGAGATTGCGGATATCAAACCGAAAGAAATTAGCGCGAGCCACATTCCTCATGCGACCGATGAACTTGATGCCGTTGTCGGTGCCACGGAAGAGGCGACGAATAAGATTATGGATGTTTGCGATACGATCGGCAGTATCGCCAGCCAATGCACCCCTGAAATCAGCGAACAATTGATCAATTGTACGACCCGTATTTTCGAGGCTTGTAACTTCCAAGATATTACGGGGCAGCGCATCACGAAAGTCGTGCAAACGCTCAAATATATTGATACGAAAGTCGCGGCTCTTCTCAAAGCCCTTGGGGAAGAAATTCACAAGGAAGGCGGAGAGGAAACGGGCGAACCTCAGTCGGATGAGGATATCGAGAAATCGTTGCTTAATGGGCCTCAGATGCCGGATAAAGCGATTGATCAGGCCGAGATTGATAAGATGCTTTCCGAATTCTGATACGCTTTATTGTTCTTCAAAAAAACACTTCGGATTTTTGCGGGCTTTGTACTATAAAGGTTCGGACCTTTAACCTTTATCTTGCCCGAT
>JBFWLD010000134.1:0-6025 GCA_050252315.1 Bdellovibrionales bacterium | reverse complement strand
TAAAGGAAGCGTCTCGCGTAGGAAGAATGATCAATGGCATGATTGCGAGCTTGGAGAAGAAGCTTCCTGCCCGAATGCCGGATGCCAAATGCTGAATGCCCTGTAGGAGATACCATGCCAAAGAGAACAGACATAAAGTCGATTTGTATTATAGGGGCTGGTCCCATCGTGATTGGGCAGGCTTGCGAGTTTGATTACTCTGGGGTTCAGGCGTGCAAGGCTTTAAGGGCTGAGGGGTATCGGATCATTCTGATTAACTCGAACCCGGCCACGATCATGACCGATCCGGAAGTGGCGGACGCGACCTATATCGAGCCCATTACGCCAGAAATGGTGGCCAAGGTTTTAGAAAAAGAAAAGCCGGATGCCGTTCTGCCGACCATGGGCGGGCAGACGGCTTTGAATACGGCTATGGCTTTGGCCAAAGACGGGACTCTGGAGCGGCTGGGCATCGAATTGATTGGCGCCAAGCGAGAGGCTATCGAAAAGGCTGAGGATCGCCAGCTTTTCCGCGATGCGATGGACAAGATCGGTCTTGTCAGTCCGCGCAGCCATATTGTTCATACGATGGACGACGCGCAAAAGGCTTTGGCCGAGATCGGTCTGCCCGCCATTATTCGACCAAGCTTTACGCTGGCCGGTACCGGCGGCGGGGTGGCTTATAACCGGACCGAGTACAATGAAATTGTGGCTGGGGGCCTTGACGCCAGCCCTGTTACCGAGGTCCTTGTCGAGGAATCTGTTCTCGGCTGGAAAGAATATGAGATGGAAGTTGTCCGCGACACGAAGGATAACTGCATCATCATTTGCTCCATTGAAAATGTCGATCCCATGGGGATTCACACGGGCGACAGCATGACGGTTGCGCCTGCGCTGACCTTGACCGACAAGGAATATCAGGCCATGCGCAATGCCTCGATTGCGGTGCTGCGCGAAATCGGCGTGGATACCGGTGGGTCGAACGTTCAGTTTGCCGTTAATCCTGCCGATGGTCGCATGGTGGTGATCGAGATGAACCCGCGCGTGTCGCGTTCCTCGGCGCTGGCCAGTAAGGCTACGGGGTTTCCTATTGCCAAGGTTGCGGCTCGGTTGGCGGTCGGCTACACGCTTGATGAACTGATGAATGAAATCACGGGGGTGACTCCGGCTTCGTTCGAGCCCACGATTGATTACGTCGTGACCAAGGTGCCTCGTTTTGCTTTTGAGAAATTTCCCGGCACGGAGCCGACCCTTACCACGGCGATGAAATCCGTCGGCGAAGTCATGGCGATCGGTCGGACGTTTCAGGAAGCTTTGCAAAAGGCTTTGCGCGGGCTCGAAATCGGCCTGACGGGATTGAATGAGTTTCATGTCGAAGGCGCCAAAGAAAATCGCTCGGCCTTGCTGGCCGCGTTGGCCAAGCCTACGCCGGATCGCATCTTGGTGATTGCCGAAGCCTTGCGCCACGGCATGCCGGTTTCCGATATTTGCGGGATTTGCAAATACGATCCTTGGTTTGTCGAGCAGATTGCCAAGTTGATCGCCAAGGAAAAGGAAATTCAGCAGCAAGGGTTGCCGCGTCATTTGGCCGAGTGGCAACGCGTGAAGTCCATGGGGTTCAGCGATGCACGGTTGGCGCAACTGACCGGGCAAAAAGAATCCGAGGTTGCGGCAGCTCGGCGTGAGCTGGGCGTTAAACCCGTCTTTAAACGTATTGATACCTGCGCGGCGGAGTTTCCTTCGCTGACGCCGTATCTCTATTCCTGTTATGAACCGGCCAATGCCTTTAACGCGCCTTCGTGCGAGGCCAAGCCTTCGGATAAAAGGAAGGTCATGATTCTTGGCGGCGGGCCGAACCGGATCGGGCAGGGGATTGAGTTTGATTATTGCTGTGTTCATGCCGTGATGGCTTTGCGTGCTGCTGGGTATGAAGCCATTATGGTCAATTGCAATCCGGAGACGGTTTCGACGGATTACGATACATCCGATCGCTTGTATTTCGAGCCGCTGACCGCCGAAGATGTGATCGAAATTGTGCGGGTTGAACAATCTAAAGGCGAATTCCTCGGCGTTATGGTTCAGTTCGGCGGGCAGACTCCGTTGAGGCTGGCAACGGCTTTGCAAGAGGCGGGTATTCCGATTTTAGGAACCACGCCGGACGCGATCGACTTGGCCGAGGATCGTGAGCGTTTTCAGGTGTTGCTGAAAGAATTGGATTTGAAGCAACCGGCCAATGGTTTGTCGCGCAGCCCGGAAGAAGCAGAAAAAGTCGCCGAAGAAGTCGGGTATCCCGTGGTCATCCGTCCGTCCTATGTTCTTGGCGGTCGGGCTATGGAGATTGTCTATAATGTTGAGGGCCTGCGCCGCTATATCGGCCAAGCCGTGCATGTGTCCGGTCACAACCCGGTTTTGATCGACCATTACCTGCAAAACGCGATCGAAGTCGATGTGGATGTTGTGGCGGACACGACCGATGCGTTTGTCGCTGGTGTGATGGAGCATATTGAAGAGGCGGGCATTCACTCGGGTGATAGTTCTTGCGCCTTGCCGCCGCACTCTTTGCCAGAACCTGTTGTTCGTGAAATCAAGCGTCAGGCTGAGGCTTTGGCGCGTCGGATCGGCGTGGTCGGGTTGATGAATGTGCAGTTCGCGGTCAAGGACGGCGTCGTTTATATTTTGGAGGTCAATCCGCGCGCTAGCCGCACGGTGCCGTTTGTGGCCAAGGCTATTGGGTTGCCGATTGCCAAAATTGCCGCTCGCGTCATGGTGGGCGAAAAATTAGCGGACGTTTTGAAATCAACCCACAGTAAAGGAGCCGAGGCCCATCGTATCGCGGTTAAGACTCCGGTCTTTCCGTTTGCGCGTTTCCCCGGCGTTGATATTGTTTTGGGGCCGGAGATGAAATCTACCGGCGAGGTTATGGGGCTGGACCGAGATTTTGCCCATGCCTATGCCAAGGCGCAGCTTGGGGCTGGGTTGAAACTGCCGAAAGAGGGGACTTGCTTCATTTCCGTGAAAAATGCGGATAAGGAAGTCACCTTGCCGCTCGCCAAGCGGCTGGTTGAGATGGGCTTTAGCCTCGTCGCCACCGGCGGAACGGCCAAGGCCATCAAGGAAGCGGGAATTCCTGTCACACGGATCAACAAGGTTTATGAAGGTCAGCCGCATATCGTCGATGCGATGATTAACGGGGAAGTTCAACTGATTATTAATACGACAGCGGAAGGTGCTCAGACGATCGCCGACAGTTTTAGTTTGCGTCGCACCGCGTTGATGGAAGGGCTGCCTTATTATACGACCATGGCCGGGGCCCGCGCAGCTGTTGAAGCTATCGCCGCCCTGAAACAAGACGCCCTTGAGGTCGAGGCTTTGCAGACTTATTTGAGGTAGGCTTTTGGGTTTTTGTTGCTTTCCTTTAGGAAAAACACTATAGAACGAACAAGATTAACCCTTAGATTCAGGAGGCCAATATGACTGTAAAGCGGCAGCATGTAACCCGCGGCCCCTGTTTTGCCCTGCGCCTTTGTGCCGCAGGGCTGGGCGAAAAGTGATTTAAAGCTCTCTGTTACTTTGATCCTCTCCAGCTTGTCCTGAACGGTTAGAGCCTTTACCGAAAAGGTTGTCGCGCTTTCTAATGCCGGAAAAGGCTCTAACTCATTGCTGCCGAGCAGATTCACGCGTTTAGGTCGTCGTCTAAGGACGCCAACCTAATCACGATCTGCTCTAACGCCTAAGCGGTTAACGCTTCGGCGAGTTTTTTCTATGCCCAAGCTTTTATCGAGAGAAAATCATGACTTTTATCACGCTTCGTCAGGTCGGTGTTTTGACGCCTGACCCGTTGTTTCAGAATCTTAGCCTAACTATTGCAGAGGGCTGCCGCCTCGGTATTGTAGCCTGCAATGGCGGTGGCAAGACCACCTTGCTTCGCTGTATTGATGGTTGTATCGAGCCGTCGGAAGGGGAAATTCTCTGTTCGCGAGGATTACGTCTTGGTGTTGTAGAGCAAGACGTGCCTGAGACACTTCTCGACCAAACGCTTTTCGAATGTTTGCATTCGGCTTTGCCTGTCGATCAGCAATCGGACGGATGGCGCGTTGAGGTTTTGTTAGCTTCCTTTGAATTTCCAGAAGAACTTCACAATCGTTGCCTTCGCGCTCTGAGCGGAGGGTGGCGGAAGTTGGCGCTAATCGCCCGATCCATTGCGATGGAGCCCGACGCTTTGCTTTTGGACGAGCCGACCAATCATCTTGATCTTTCAAAAATCCACTTTCTTGAACGCTGGCTTGATGAAAATGCCGCTCGCATGCCTCTCCTTATTGTAAGTCATGACCGACAGTTTTTGAATCGCTGCACAACGCATACGTTGTTTTTAAGGCCAGCGATTTCAAAACTGTATGCGCATCCCTACGGGGTAGCTAAGGGGCTGCTGTCAAAAGAGGATAAGGCGGCGCACTCGAAACTTGAACAAGAAAGGAAGGAAGCAACCCGTCTGCGTCGAAGCGCGAACGAGCTAAAAAATGTCGGCATCAATAGTCGATCCGATAAGGCCTTAAAAAAATCTAAGCAAATCGCGGTGCGCGCGGCAGAGATTGAAAAGGCCTTTATGGAACCCCACAAAGAAAAATCGGGACAGATCAAGCTTTCCAGCAGGGACAGCCATTCCCATGTTTTGCTTTCGATGGAAGATGTCGTGATCCGGGCACCGGACGGGGCTGCGCTTTTTAAAACAGGAAAAATCAAAGTCTTTCAAGGTGACAGGATAGTTTTTCTCGGCGCAAACGGTGTCGGTAAGTCGCAACTTATCAAAAAGATCTATAACGCTTGTCTTGATCCGCTGAATGCGCCGGATGTTTATCTAAGTCCTACTCTTGTTGTAGGCTATGCCGATCAACAGATGTCCCAACTATCCAACGTGGATACGCCGTTCGATATTATTACAAACAGGTTCGGCTTAGGCGACCAACGAAGTCGAACGCTTTTAGCTGGTGCTGGGATTCCTGTGGCTAGGCAGAACCGTCCGGTCAGGGAGTTCTCGCTTGGGCAAAAGGCCCGGCTTGGCATGCTGGTCCTGCGCTTGACGAAGCCGAACTTCTATTTGCTTGATGAGCCGACTAATCATGTCGATATTCCGGGGCAGGAGAAACTTGAGGCTGAAATCCTTGCACAAAACGCCACTTGTCTTCTCGTTTCGCATGATCGCTGCTTTGTTCAGGCTATTGGAACGCGCTATTTTCGGATTGAAAAGGGGGAGCTTCAGGAAGTCATTTACTCAGAAAAGATATGATAGCCTTATATTTTTTGCGGTAAATGTTCAGGGGCTTGAACCTATCTTCCAGCCGCGCTAGGGTAATTTTATGTAACGACTCGTGAAAAGGACTTTTTTCTTATGCCTGATCTCACAGGGATAGGGATAAGGCCTTTTTGTATATTATGCTTGAAGAATGGAAGGATCGCCCATGACCGATAAAGTGCCAATGACTTTGCAGGGCCAACAGCGTCTTGAAGAAGAATTGCGGAACCTGAAAGGGGTTGAGCGACCTGCCATCATCAAGGCCATTGCCGAAGCGCGCGAACATGGCGATTTGTCGGAGAATGCCGAATATCACGCGGCGCGTGAACGCCAGAGCTTTGTCGAGGGTCGTATTCAGGATTTGGAAGACAAGCTGGGCCGCGCCGAAGTGATCGACGTGGCGACGCTCAGCGGCGACAAGGTGATGTTTGGGGCTACGGTTCTTCTCGTCGATGAAGACAGCGAAGAAGAAGTTCGTTATCAAATCGTTGGAGACGAGGAATCCGATATTAAAAGTGGGTTCTTGTCGATTTCCTCGCCGTTGGCGCGGGCTCTGATCGGCAAGGAAAAGGGCGAGAGCGTCGAGGTTCGCACGCCTAAGGGGTCCAAATCTTATGAAATCCTCAAAGTTTCTTTTTCTTAGGTGCCGGGTTCCTTAAATTTAGGAGGGTTCTGTTAAAAAAGGAAAGGAAACGGGCTGGAGAGTTTGTTGGCGTTTGGACGAGGACCCCTCCCCGAAAATGCCAAGGCATTTTC
>JBFWLD010000133.1:0-6036 GCA_050252315.1 Bdellovibrionales bacterium | reverse complement strand
TTAATGCCAAAATGCGACGCACCGGAATCTGCGGCGCGGCGGAAACGCTTCTGGTAGATCGTGGCTGCGTGGACACGCATCTGAGGCCCCTTCTCGGTGCTTTACTGGAGGCTGGATGCGAGGTGCGCGTTGAAACGGAAGGCCTTGCGCTTGACGAAAGGCTGAAACTAGCCGACGAAACCGATTGGGCTACAGAATATTTGGCCCCTGTCATCGCCGTCAAAATCGTGAGCGGAGTCGAAGAAGCCGTCGCGCATATCGAAACCTTCGGCTCGCACCACACGGACGCTATTGTCACGGAAAACGCGCAGACAGCCGCGTTTTTCCTGAATAACGTCGATAGCGCGATTGTGCTGCACAACGCCTCCACCCAATTCGCGGACGGCGGTGAGTTCGGGATGGGCGCGGAAATCGGCATTGCGACGGGACGGCTGCATGCGCGCGGGCCTGTCGGACTAGAACAATTGACGACCTTCAAATATATTGGACGCGGCAACGGACAAACGAGGGCAGGATGACCAAGATACTTTTAATCGGATGCGGCAAAATGGGGCGTGCTCTGTTGCGCGGATGGCGGCATGACGAAACGCTTGAAATTTTAATTCTGTGTCCCTCCCCCAAGAAGGAAAGCGAACGCGTCACATGGCTGGACGCGCCGGAGAAAATCGCCGGGGAGTATCGCCCGGATTGCGTGGTTCTAGCCATCAAGCCCCAGCAAATGGCCAAAGTTTTGCCGCTTTACCGCGCCTATGCCGACAGTCTTTTCTTGTCTATTGCCGCGGGGCAAACGCTAGAAGGGCTGACGAGGCTTTTGGGACGGGCAGATGCCGCCTTTGTCCGAGCCATGCCCAACCTGCCCGCGCAACTAGCCAAAGGCGCAACCGCAGCAATCGCCAACGCTTCCATGACGCCCGAGCAAAAGGACCTCGCCGACGCGTTGCTACGCTCCATCGGTTCCGTCGAATGGGTAGAAGAAGAAAGCTTAATCGACGTGGTAACCGCATTGTCAGGCAGCGGTCCGGCCTATGTTTTTGCCCTATGCGAGGCCATGGCGTCAGCAGGTGAGCGCTTGGGCCTTTCCGCCGATATGGCTATGCGGCTGGCGCGACAAACTCTTGTAGGAAGCGGCGCTCTTTTGGAACAAAGCTGCGGCACGGCCAGCGAACTGCGTCAAGCCGTCACAAGCCCGGGTGGAACAACGGAAGCGGCGCTGGATGTTCTTATGGCTGAAAAAACAGGCCTGTTTCCGCTTCTTGAAAAAGCGATGGGCGCGGCCAAAGACCGCGCCCATGAACTTTCGCAGTAACCGTAATTAGAGCCTTTTCCGAAAAGGTTGACGGCCTTTCTAATGCCGGGAAAGGCTCTAACGCATTGCTGCCGAGCAGATTCACGCGCTTAGTTTGTCGTCTAAGGACGCCAACCTAATCACGATCTGCTCTAGTCTGCGCGAATATTCGTCAAGAAGGTTTCCACCTCCTGCTTGAGATGTTCGGCGTTTTGAGCCAAGTCTCCGGACGCCGCCAAAACCTGCTCTGCCGCAGCGCCAGTCTGCGTTGAGGCTTCAGTTACCTGTACGATGTTCGCGGAAACCTCATGCGTTCCCTGTGCAGCTTGCTGAACGTTACGGGCAATTTCGCGAGTCGCGGCGCCTTGTTCTTCCACTGCCGAAGCAATATTCGAGGAAATCCCCTTCACTTGCTGGATAATATCGGAAATGGTCTTGATGGCATCCACGGCCTGATTGGTTTGCGACTGCACCGAAGAAATCTGGGCTCCGATTTCCTCTGTGGCTTTGGCCGTCTGGCTGGCCAAATTTTTCACTTCACCGGCAACAACGGCAAACCCCTTACCTGCATCGCCTGCGCGGCCGCTTCGATCGTAGCGTTAAGCGCCAACAAATTGGTCTGGGCCGCGATTTCATTAATTAAGTTGACGACCTCACCAATCTTGTTTGCGGCGGTCGCCAAATTCTGAACCATCGTATCCGTACGAGCGCTTTCTTCCGCAGCCTTTTGCGAAACCTGCGCCGCTTCGGTAACGCGATTGCCGATTTCGCCGGTCGAAGCCGATAGCTCCTCCGTCGCGGCGGCAACGGTTTCCACATTCGCCGTAGCTTCGTTGGAAGCCGCAGCAACCGTCGTAGCCTGATCCGTCGTCTGCCGGGCAATTTCCGTCATGCTCCGCGCTGTTGCCTGCATTTCAGAGGCTTGGGCCGAGACATTCTTGACAACCCCCATCACGCTGGCTTCAAAACGATCGGCCATGTCGAGCATGGCTTTTTTACGCTCCGCCGCGGCGCGTTCTTCGGCTTTGGCCTGTTCGGCGCGCATGGCTTCCACTTTGATAGCGTTGTCTTTAAACACCTCGACAGCACGAGCCATCAAGCCAATTTCATCCTTATTGGAACGATTGGGAATCTCAACCTTCAAATCCCCATCGGCAAGAAGCCCCATGACATGCGTCATATTCCGAATGGGATGGGAAATGCCGCGACCAATGATAAACGCAATAATAAAACCAATCACGACGGAAAGGATGCCCGCAACGGTCATGACCTGCTCGCTCCGCACGGTTGTCGATTCCATAAAAGTAGCGGAAGAGGCCATATCGTCGTTCAAATCGCCCGTCAGCGAAATGATTTGATCCTGAATATCTTGACCGGAGGAACGAAGAACTTCTAGAGCCTTGGCAGCTTCCTGTTCATCGGAGCGGACCTTAACCAGATAGTCTAGCCCTTTACGGTATTCGACTAAGGCAGCAAGAGCTACATTAACGCGATCTTTGCGCTCTTGCCGACGAAAAGCTTCGCGGCTATGCATAAACTCAGCCTTTAATTCCGTCAAATCTTTATCAATCTCCGTAATATCACCGCCTTTGAGAAGGAAAAGCGTTACGGCGCGCCGAGTATCAATGAGTGTTGCCATCCACTTCAACAGCGTTTGAGATTGCTTCGAACGCCGGACATATTCAGTCTGCGCGACCATCGTTTCCCGCGACGAACTGTTTGCAAATAAAGCCAATCCAATCAGCATCAGAATAATGGCGCCGAAACCGATAAAAATACGGGTCGATATTTTAACGTTTCCTTGGGCGATCATGGTTCGTTTCTTTCCTGTCTGTGGTTGTGGGGTTCGCACGAAGGGCGATTAAGGAATCAGGGCAATCTTGTGGCAGAAAATATATACCGTTGTAAGTATGGTTAACAACCATGTTTTACTTATGGAATGAAGAATTCGTTTGACTATTTATGTATGCATCCAATCGTCTTAAATTCTCACCAAATTTTCTTTTAGCCTTCTTTTTCGTGAGAATTTTACAATTACTTAGTTGGTCCTTTTTTTCTATTTTGCAGTGCACCTAATAATAATTCCACATATGATACATTCTTTTTCAACTCATACCGCGCTGCGCAAACGATTTACCACAGCAGCAATCACTTTCATTATTGTCAAAAAGCCAAAATCAAGGCGAGCTTGATTATCCGCATCACTGGACAAACTGGATAAGGAGTACTCGCCTCATGCTCACCACGCCCGATACTTTGGCTCAATCCATTCCGACACGCGAAGAAAAGGATCTTCTCGGCTTTGCCAAGGTTCCTCTCCATGCGCTGCACGGCGTTCATACGCAACGCGCTGTCGAAAATTTTCCTCTTTCCGGACGTCCTGTTCATAAGGCGCTTACCCATGCCTTCGGTTTTGTGAAAGGCGCTGCTGCCAAAACCAATCAGGCGCTTGGATACTGGTCCAGTCATCCAGCCAAAGCTCAAGCCATCGAAGCGGCCTGTGCAGAAATGGCGCAAGGATTGCTCGACGAACAGATGATCGTTGACGCCTTTCAGGGTGGCGCAGGCACCAGCACCAACATGAATGCCAACGAAGTCATCGCCAACCGTTCGTTGCAACGCATGGGGCTGCCGCTTGCCAGTTATGACCAAGTCTCTCCGCTGGAAGACATCAACTTGCACCAATCGACCAATGACGCGTACCCAACCGCGCTGAAACTGGCCTGTGTCATGCAGTTGCGCCTTCTTGCGCAGGCTACGGAAAATCTGCAGCAGGCCTTTGCTGACAAAGGCGACGAGATGGAAGACATCGTTAAAATCGGAAGGACGCAACTGCAAGACGCCGTCTTTATCACGCTGGGCCATGAAATGCGCGCCTATGCCGCGGCGCTGGCCCGCGACGTTCACCGCATGCACGAAGTCGAAAAAAAGCTTTACGAGGTCAATCTTGGCGGCACCGCTATCGGCACCGGGATTACAGCCCCGTTACGCTATATTCAACAGGTCGTCGAAACGTTGCGTGAAATGACTGGCATCGAGTTTCATCAAGCGGAAGATCTTGTCGATAACACGCAAAATGCTGACGTTTTTGTCGAGGTTTCCGGCGTTTTAAAAACATGCGCGGTCAACCTGATTAAAATCTCAACCGATTTGCGTTTGATGTCCTCCGGCCCTGACGGGGGTCTTGCGGAAATCGCTTTGCCTGCCAAGCAGGCTGGGTCCTCCATCATGCCGGGCAAAGTCAATCCCGTCATACCCGAAGCGACGACCCAGTCCGCCCTACGCATGATCGGCTACGATCACGGGATCACGCTGGCCGCCAGCATGGGAAATTTGGAGCTTAACGCGTTCCTGCCGCTTGTTGCGGATTCCCTGCTCGACGGCATGGACCTGATGGCCCACGCGATACGGATGTTGCAGACTCACTGCGTGGAAGGCATTGTCGCCAACGAACAACGATGCCACGCCAACATCGAAGGATCGACGGCCATTCTGACGGCTCTGGTGCCACAAATCGGCTATTATAACGCCGTCAAAATCGTGCATCAGGCCCAAGAACAGGGCAAAACCATCCGCCAAGCCGTTCTGGATGCGGGATATATGGATCAGGCTGCCTTCGATGATATGCTGTCGGCTTCGTCCGTATCTCGGCTTGGCTCGCCCGATCCCGTGGCTCTGGCCGGATAATCGACTGAAACAACTGGAAAAAACATGTCCATCCTCTCCCTGACGGGCACCCCTTGGGGGGAGGATTGACTTTTTCTTAATCCTCGATTGCTACCATACTGATCTGTTTTGCTTTTTAAAATCAGGGCCCTATGGACGGTAAATTATCGCCTCAGAAAATTTTGGAAAAAATCCCGGCTCTCGCGGCGCATTTTCGTATTGCTCTGAATATGCGCAAATCGCGAGATCGGCTGCGTATCCTTGTGGTTGAAGACCAGCTTTTTTCCCGTAAAATCCTTCAAGAACTTTTGCACAATATCTATACTGTTGACGTCGCAGAAAACGCCAAGGACGGTATGCGGCTTTATCTGGAAAATGCGCCGGACATTGCATTGCTGGACATCGAACTGGCGGATGAAAGCGGCCATACGCTCGCGCAATTCATCAAAGCTATCGACCAAAAATCTTTTGTCGTCATGGTAACCGGTAACAATTCCGTCGAAGACGTCGCGTTGGCCAGAAGCAATCAGGTGGACGGCTTTATCGTCAAACCCTACAACAAATCGAAAATATTCGAATGTATCAATAAATATCTGTCGCTTCACCCGGACCGGCAGCCGAAAGGATAGAATCATGACCGAGGCCGTTAATCTTGAAAATCTGCGCGAAATGACCGGCGGCGACAGCGCTTTGGAAAAAGAGCTGTTTGACGTTTATGTTTCCTCTTCCGACGATTGTCTGAAGGCCTTGGAGGCCAATCAGGGCGCAGGTCAAGAAGAAACATGGCGCACGCAAGCCCATGCGTGGAAGGGCATGAGCCTTAATCTCGGCGCGGAACCCTTGGGGCAACTTTGCGCGCAGGCGCAGATGAACCATCTGGCCACGCCCGAAGAAAAAGCCAAAATGTTGGAAGCGATCAAAGCCGAATATGACAAGGTCAAACAGTTTCTTGAAACGGCCTGACCCCGCTTTTCAATTATAGGCTTTTTTTTCGGCGGCGCTCCGATTAAGTTTGTTCGTCATCGACAAACTTTTTAAAAGGTTTATTTCCCGTGTCTTCCCAAGAACAACTAGATCACTGTTTC
>JBFWLD010000132.1:0-6039 GCA_050252315.1 Bdellovibrionales bacterium | reverse complement strand
AAAAGGACATCTGGTTCTGATGAATGCGATGGGCGGCGGGTTTACTTGGGGCTCGGCTTTGGTGCGCTTGTAACATTCGTTGGGCTAACGAGCCTGATAGATGTAGAGTCTTTCCGCTTTATTCTCGTCATCATTCCGGGTAAGTGGACGCCTTTTTGAAGGAGCTGGATTCGTGAAGGCGAACTTTAAGCGCTTGTATTTCGTTGCGTAGTTCTTCAATCGCTTTGGCATCGACCTCGTGTGCTGCGCGAAGCGTATCGTTTTGTTCCTTAAGTTCCTGAACAGCTTTGGTCAGCACGGGGAGGAACTCGGTGTATTTTAGGCCTTTGGTTTTATCTTTGTCATTTTGTGTTAGAACGACTTGCGGCAAGATTTCCTCAACTTCCTGCGCGATAAACCCAAGCTGCTCGCCTTTCATGCCGCTATCGCTGGGCTCCTTCCAAGTAAAGCTTACCGGCCTCAATTTGGAAACAACTTCAAGCCCGGCAGCCAAATCGTGGATGTTATCTTTGTGTCGAATGTCAGATAGAGCCCCAGCCGCTCCGGTTGCATAGGCTGTTCCATTTACATGCAGACGGTATGAAGGATAAGTCGCGATCCCAACATAACCTGTGTCCATATTAAATGCCATATAATGTATGGAATCTCCTTCATTGCTAAAGCGAGTGATGGAGCCTCCCTGATCCTGAACAATGCGAAAATTTTTATTCGTAGAGGTAAAGGAATCATTCTTAAAATCAACAGATTGCGCTGCTGTTGAGTAAAAGGTAGCTCCGCCCTGAGCTTGTATTCTTCCACTTACATCCAACGCATAGGCGGGCGTTGTTGTCCCAATCCCAACGCTGCCCGTTGCCGTAACCGTTAACCGCTCGGTCCCCGCCGTCGCAATACTTACCGTACTGGCTGTTGCAGAAAATAAACCGGTCGTCACATCATCGCTCCGGCTCGGTCCTGTCAGACTGGCCGATGTTCCTAAATAACCGGAACTCGCAAGGATCGAAACCCAACTGCTGCCGTTACAATATTGCATCGTGCTTGATTCATATTGAATCATGCCGGCTTTATCGCTGTCACAGCTTATGTCGGCGTAGGGGGGAGAGGTTACAGTTCCGAGAATTAGCGGTGCGGTTTGCATGGTGCCTGCGCCTGTCCCCGCGTTGCATTGGGCAAGCGTATCAAAGTCGGCTGCTTTTTCGATGTTGGCGCAGTTCTCGCCCACGGCGGTTTGCCCGAAGGTTGCCGTCGTGCGGGCAGAAGCGGGAAACGTCGCGCCAAGAAGGCACAGAGCTATAAGCGCGGCGGGGGCAATTCTTTGTAAGAACCAGCGCCGTATGTCTGGGCGGCTCTCAAACTCTTCTGCGCGGCTGCCTCTACGCCACTGGGCCCTGTTTTTCAACGGGATGGCACCTAATGTTGGATAGCTAACGGTATGAAAAATCGGAAGCGAAACAAGATCGTGAGCAGGCACTAAGAGGCTCATTGTTGCACCTTGCAGCAACGGCAATTGCCATCTCCTTCATGCATCCCATCTTCACAACTCGGCGGGGGGCCGAGGTTGCTTTGCACGCCTGTGCAGAGCGCCAGTTTTTCCATGCAATAGGAATTACAGTTGCGCGGCGCTTGTCCTTTTGGCAGCTCGCCGGGATGTATCGTGAAACAGGTCAGAAAGACGGGGGATGCTTTGAGGTCTTTGGGGGATACCCTTTCCGTGTCGGCTTTTATTTTTTCTGCGGCCTTAACGGAAGCCGCAGGCAAACCGCAAAACAACGCGAAGACAAGTAAAGCAAAACAAAGCAGGCGGCTGTCCATGTGCCAACTCCCGATCCTGAGGCCGAAAGCCGCCAAAGCGGAACGCTCTGGTGGCTGGGAGTTCGTAAGTCGCAACAAGACGACTGCAGGGGCTTTTGGCCGCGAGGCTTGGACATCAAGGATCATGCTTGCACATGACCTGCCACTGCCTCCCAGCCTCAAAGGGACTGGTCGGCAGCGTTATGACGGCAACGCTATACAGACGCCGGCAAAGCCTACGCTGTATGCCATATCGTTCCTATCCTTGAAAACAAACCTGCTTTCGGACAGGCTCCATATGACTAACCGCTTGTTGAAAGGTTACGACACCCTAAAGGCAGAAACTCCCGCCTTCGCAAAGGAAGCTAAGGGAAAGCGCAGGGGCGGTCAATGGATTTGTGAAGCTTGTCGGTAAAGGGATGGGATACGGTTTGTGCTTCGTGGACGCTTTTAGGAGCATTCCTTTTCTAAAAGGAAGTGGGATTCCGAAGCGCCCCTGAAAGAGGGGCATCCGGAAGGAGAAAGGTTGGGGGTTAGGTTCTTTAAGGGAGAGGCTGAGACTGGGTTACGCATAAAACCTACGGCTCTGGATAAATGTTTTGGGATCGGGTCTGGATCCCGGCTTGCGCCGGTATGACGATGGTTTCATTTCGCCTTCGCGATTGACGTTGCAGGAAAGTTTTGCGGGAAGATGTTGGGGGATGGGGTCTTAAAATGGATCGCTTAGAGTAGATCGTGATTAGGTTGGCGTCCTTAGACGACGACCTAAACGCGTGAATCGGCTCGGCAGGAATGAGTTAGAGCCTTTTCCGGCAATAGAAAGGGCGACAACCTTTTCGGAAAAGGCTCTAGATAGGAAAGCTGTATAGGGAAAACCCCTCCCCGAAAATGCCAAGGCATTTTCGACCCTCCCGCAGGGGGAGGGTGGTGGGCTTGCACAAAAGTCGAGGGTGGTGGGTCTGCACAAAAGGCGAGGGATGGGAAGACAAAGTCGAGGGTGGTGGGGCTGCACAAAGGGCGGGGGATGGGAAGAAAAAACTGAGAGGAAGGGGTCTTTCATCTGTAGGGGGAAAGCTTAGCGACGCCCACAACTGTTTGGGGATGGGGACGTGTCCCTGTTCAATCAGCGGATTTTCGTTTTGGGCTATCCTTTCCTATTTTTCAATTCTTCGCTTCTTCGCTTCGCAATCCTGCAATAAGGCATGGTAACCAGTCGTTTTTTCCGCTAAATATTTTATTATGATTCCTTTGCTCGACTTTCATCCGCCGATCATTGCCCATCGTGGGGCTGGTAGCGATGCGCCTGAAAATACCCTTGCGGCTATTCGTTCGGCGCATGAGCAAGGCTCGACTTGGATCGAGCTGGACATCAAGATTACCTATGATGGCATTCCCATTTTAATGCATGACGATACGTTGGAACGGACCACGAGCGGGGCTGGGCTGGTGGCTCAGGCAACGTGGGAGGATTTGAAAAAGCTTGATGCCGGGGCGAAATTCGATTCCCAATTCAAGGGCGAGGGGATTCCCAGTTTGGAAGAAGCGGTCAAGCTTATCCTTGATTTGGATATGTCTTTTGTGGCTGAGTTGAAGCCTTGTCCCGGACGCGCCAAGGCCACGACCATGGTGGCCATGATCGAGCTGGCTAAGGCTTGGCCGGAACGCGACCTTTTGCCGGTTATCGCCAGCTTTGATATGGACAGTCTTGAAATGGCGGCTCAGTTGGAACCTCACTGGCCGCGCTGCTTGCTTTTCCGCGAGTGGGACGATCAATGGCGGCAGAAGGTTTCGCAGGCCGGGGCGTGCGCGATCAGTGTTTCTTCCGACCAACTGACCCGCGATCGGGTCGATGAGGTTATTCGTTTGCGGATTCCTTTGTTGGCTTATACGGTTAATGATCCCGAAAGAGCAAAAGAATTGCTGGCGTGGGGCGCTTCCGCCGTCTATGTTGACTCTCCGCGATCGATTCTTGCAGAATTGTAATGCCGCCAATATTTTGAATAAGATAAGGAGATTTTCGCGTGAAAGCACTCAATGCCGTACGCATGTCGGGACGTGAAGTTTTGCCCTTGATTGAAGGTGGCAAAGGGGTTTCTGCGACTAATGGGGTAAGCTCTGGTGTTTGGGCTTCAACCGGCGGTATCGGTACGGTTTCCGGCGTCAATGCCGACAGCTATGATGACAACGGCAATGTCATTCGGCAGGTTTATAAGAGTAAGATTCGTAAAGAACGGCACGAGGAAATGGTCACCTATGCTATTTCCGGCGGGATTGCGCAGGTGCACCGCGCGCACGAGGTCGCGGGCGGCAAGGGCGCTTTGCATCTGAACGTATTGTGGGAAATGGGCGGCGCCGTTCGTATTCTCGAAGGCATTTTGGAGAAAACCAAGGGCCTTATTCACGGCGTGACGTGTGGGGCCGGTATGCCCTATCGCGTGGCCCAGATCGCTGAAAAATACAATATCTATTACTATCCGATCGTGTCTTCGGCGCGTGCTTTTCGTGCTTTGTGGCTGCGTTCCTATAAAAAGGTTCCCTCCTTGCTGGGCGGCGTGGTTTATGAAGATCCGTGGCGCGCAGGCGGGCATAATGGTCTTTCTAACGTTGAAGATCCGCTGAAGCCCGAAGATCCTTATCCCCGTGTGGCCTTGCTGCGCAAGCAGATGAATGAATATGGCCTGAACGACACGCCGATCATTATGGCGGGCGGTGTTTGGTGGCTGTGTGAGTGGGAGAACTGGCTGGATAATCCTGAGATTGGGCCTATCGCTTTTCAGTTCGGCACGCGGCCTTTGCTGACCGTCGAAAGCCCGATCCCGCAAAGCTGGAAGGATCGTTTGTTCGATGTCAAAAAAGGCGATGTCGCTTTGAACAAGTTTTCGCCGACCGGGTTTTACTCTTCCGCCGTGCGCAATGCTTTCTTGCAAGAGCTGTATGATCGTTCGGCTCGGCAGATTGTCTATGCGACCGAAGCTACCGACGTTTTGACCGAGAGCTTTAAGACAGGTCCGGTTGGAAATCCCGTTTTTGTCAGCGCCGATGATTTACTCAAAGCCAAGGCGTGGATCGAGGCTGGGTTTTCAAAGGCGATGCGCACGCCCGACAGCACTTTGGTTTTTGAAACGCCGGAAATCGCGCGGTTGGTTTTGCAAGATCAGGCCAATTGTATGGGCTGTTTGTCGCAATGTTTATTTTCCAACTGGGCCGAGAATGAGGAAGGGACAACCGGGCGTATGGCGGATCCGCGCTCCTTCTGTATTCAGAAGTCCTTGCAGAATGTCGCGCATGAAGGCGACATGGACGATTTCCTGATGTTCGCTGGGCATAATTGTTATCGCTTTAGCGAGGACCCTTTTTATGCCAACAAGTTCGTTCCGACCGTTAAACAGCTTGTCGAGCAGATCCTCACCGGGAAGTAGGGGCTAGATGAGCCTTTTTCTGAAAAGGTTGACGCCCTTTCTATTGCCGGAAAAGGCTCTAAAATTAATAACAGAATGGTTTCAGCCTTATCGGATAGATATTTTTATAAAAAAGTTAGGGGAGGGGTTTGATTTGTTCATCAAAAACCTGTAGTTTTATGAGAACTTCACCTCTTAGTTTATTGGAAAATATGGATATTTATCTTCCCGTTGCGGAAATGTCGATGGATGCGCTGTGGCTGATCGGGTTGGGCGCGGTCGTTGGCTTCCTTTCCGGGCTTTTTGGCGTGGGGGGCGGTTTTATGCTGACCCCGCTTTTAACTTTTATGGGCATTCCCCCGACCATCGCGGTGGGGACGCAAGCGACCCAATTGTCCGGGACTAGTCTTTCCGGCGCGTTGGCCCACTGGCGGCGGCGCAATATTGATGTGCGTATGGGATTCATTCTGACGGTCGGCAGTTTTATCGGCACCGGCATTGGCGTTGAGATTTTTAAATGGCTTAAGCAGGTCGGGCAAATCAATCTGGTCATTGTTCTGTCTTATGTCACCTTGCTTTCTGCGGTCGGGCTGATGATGTTTTTCGAAAGTGCGCCGTCTTTGGTCAGGGGAAACAAGCGGGTGCGATCTTCGCGGATCATCCCCAAGGAGGAGCCGGTTGGTCTGACTCAAGGATGGGGGGCCGATACCTCTTTGGCGATTGATTTTCAGGTTTCCAATCTGCGCGTCAATGTTCTGTTGCCTATCGGGCTGGGGATTGTCGGCGGTCTGCTGGTGGCCTTGCTTGGCGTCGGCGGTGGGTTCGTGCTGGTTCCAGCCATGATTTATATTTT
>JBFWLD010000131.1:0-6063 GCA_050252315.1 Bdellovibrionales bacterium | reverse complement strand
ATTTATTTTTCCGGGTGGCGGTTTAAGTCTCCCAAGGCCGGGTGGATCGCTTTTGTTCAAAGTGAGGTTAAGTTCGTCGCCTATACCGGCAGCGCGTGGGCCTATTTAGGAGGGTATATTTCATGAAGATTGAAGGAAACGGCAGCGGGCTCGTTCGCGGCGTGCCGCTTGCCGTCGTGGTCACGCTTTGTTTGCAGCTTGCCGGGGCTATCTGGTGGGTTTCGGCCAAGGCACGCGACACCGAATATTTAGATCAAAAAGTCGTTTCATTGGAAGGCGCTTTTGACCGCGCAACCAATGTTCAATCGAAAATGCTCGACAGGCTGGCCCGTATTGAAGAACGGAGCGCGGCTCAATCCGTTTTGTTGGAGCGGATCGATAAGCAGGTTGCCCGATTACAATGAGGGGCAATTCCGTCAGGGCACCATAAGCTTGATGGAGGGTGGACTGGGTTCAGGATTAAATGGGTATTTTTTGCAGAAAGGGGGAAGCTTTGAAGTTTGAAGATATAGAAAGCGCCACTGAAAACGGTATCTCGGTCGCCTCTTTATTGACGCGCCGTGTTTGTGAAGACGGGGTGGCCCTGATTAAGGAATATGAAGGGTTGCGTCTTAAGGCCTATCGCTGTCCCGCCCATATTTGGACCATCGGATACGGGCATACGCGTACGGTTTATCCTTCTATGGAAATTACAGAAGAGGAAGCGGAACATCTTTTGTATGAAGATCTTTTCATCGTCGAGCAGGCCATCGGACGGTTGGTTAAGGTTCCCCTCAATGATTACCAATTTGCCGCTCTTGTGGCTTTTGCCTTCAATGTCGGGATCGGGAATTTAGAAAAATCAACCTTGCTACGGTTGCTCAATCGCGGGTGGTACGAACAGGTTCCGGCGCAGTTGTCCCGATGGAACCGTTCCAACGGGCAAGTGCTGGGCGGGCTTGCACGGCGACGCGCGGCGGAGGCTAGATTGTGGAACAAAATTTTTGAAACCATTCATTAAAAGGGGCGTTTATGTGGGAAGCTCTTGTTTCGCCGGTTTGTAAGTTGATTGATAAAATTATTCCTGACCCTGCGGCTCGTGAAGAGGCGAAGCTCAAATTGCTGCAAGCCGAGGGTCAACAGACCTTGCAGGAAATGCAGGCTCAGCTTTCGCCTATTCTGGCCGAGGCTCAAAGTACCGATCCTTGGACCAGCCGGGCTAGACCTTCTTTTATGTATGTTATCTATGTGCTTCTTTTGGCGTCAATCCCTATGGGGGCGTTATTCGCTTTCGATGCCGAACTGGCTCAAAAGGTGACGCAGGGGTTCAAATCGTGGCTTGCCGCTATTCCCGATCCGATCATTCAGCTCTTCGGTATGGGGTATTTAGGATATACCGGCGCGCGTAGTTTTGAAAAGTGGAAAGGCGGCAATCCCAAGAAGTGACAAAAATCCGTCGTTTGCCCCTGTTAAAAGACGGATTTTGTGATATAGTCATTTCACTTAAGAATGGCCCATGGCTGCAAATCGCCTTTTAACATCGGATCGGCTGCGCACGTACTAAGTGTACGCTTACGCGCCTCACCTCGTTAAAAGACACTTTTCGCCTATGTTTCATTCTTAATTAAAACAACTATAGCATGCTTAGAATCATTCGTCTTTGCCGTCTTTCTTGTCCTTATGATGTCCTCTGCTTCCTCCAAATCTTCCTTGGGATTGTCCTTGCGCGTAGCCCTGTTTCGACTGCGCGTGTTTTTCGTCGGGCTTGCCTTGGACTTTTGGAAAGATGGCCCGTGGCCGGGATTTTCTTTGGGAAAACGGTCCCCTGTATCGCCTTCCTCAACTCCTAAAAAAGAGCGTCCGCGCAAAAAAAAGCCTAAGGAGGCATCTTCTTCCGAAGAGATGGCCGAAGAAGCACAAGCCGAGCTTTCAGATGTCATGCCCGTGCGTGAGCCTACGGTTTGGAATGGTGATCGTGTCGCCGTCATTGAACATATGTGGGGGGAAGGTCATGCTCTTCCCGGTGGAGATGAGTATCTGAACTCGCTTTCAAGTCCGCTGGGTATTAATTCGGAAATGAGCATTTTGGACCTGAGTGCCGGGCTTGGCGATATGGCGCGCTCTTTAGCCGAAGAATACAAAACATATGTTACCGGTATGGAAGTGGATTCCGCTTTGGCCGCGCGGGGCATGGTTATGTCTATCGCTGCCGGAAAAAGTAAGTCGGCGAGCGTGGTTGCCTATGATCCAGCTAATTTTACGGCATCCCGTAAATATGATTGCATCTTCGCCCGCGAGCTTTTTTACAAGATTATCGGTAAGGAAAAGTTTTTTAAGGCCATCGACTCCAGCCTTAAGTCTGGCGGCGGTCAGATTGTTTTTACCGACTATATTCTCGACCCCGCCGTTCGTGAAAAGCCTGCGATTGCGCGTTGGCTTGCCAGAGAGCCGAATGCCGCGCCTCTTTCTTCGATCGAAATGATTAAGATGTGGAAGGGGATGGGGTATGACCTTCGAATTGCGGAAGATCAAACACAAGAATATAAGGTATTGATTTTACAGGGACTTAAGTCTTTTGTTGATTTTATGATTATGAACCGACCCGATGAGGCGACGAAGCTGTGTGTCGTTCGCGAGGTCGATTTGTGGGTCCGGCGTATGGAGGCTTTTTCTCAGGGCCTTAAATACTATCGTTTTTATGGCATTCGTCATTAAAAGTCGGTTCTTTCTTGAAAGTTTTGGTTTTTTTGCGTATTCTCAGGACCTCTCCGGGAATTATCTTGTTAGGGCAGGTTCTTTATGACAATGCAGGCAGCAACCGCTTCTTCCTTTTCCTTTTTGACCGGCGGTAATGCCGCTCTGGATGAGGCCTTGGCTGGAAGCGCCGAGGCGTTGGTTTCTTTACAAAAAGAGGATGGGCACTGGTGCTTTGAGCTTGAGGCTGATGCGACGATCCCTGCCGAGTTTGTCTTATTGGACCATTTTTTCGGCGAAATCCGGCAGGATCTTCACGAACGTATGGGCGCGTATCTTCGTTCCATTCAGGAAGAGCATGGGGGTTGGTCGCTTTTTCATCGCGGCGCGTTTGATATGAGCGCCAGCGTGAAGGCTTATTTCGCGCTAAAATGCATCGGTGACGATATTTATGCCCCTCATATGATGCGTGCGCGTAAGGCTATTCTTGCGCATGGTGGGGCTGAGCATGCCAATGTTTTTACGCGGATTCAGATGGCTTTGTTTGGCGCTGTGCCTTGGAAGGCCGCCCCTGTCATGCCTGTCGAGATTATGATCTTGCCGAAATGGTTTCCGTTTCATTTGCACAAGATTGCCTATTGGTCCCGGACCGTGATTGTGCCTTTGCTGGTTTTGTGCGCGAAGAAGCCTATGGCTAAAAATCCAAGGGGTATTACTTTGGACGAGCTTTTCATCACGCCTCCGCATCAGGTAAAAAACTGGCACAGCAATCCAAATGGATCGTGGTTCGTACCTGTATTTCGGGTGGTGGATGCGGTGTTGCGCGCTGCGGAGCCCTTTTTCCCGAAGGGGCTGCGGCAACGTTCTATCGACAAAGCCGTGGCTTGGACGACCGAGCGATTGAACGGGATTGACGGGCTCGGCGCTATTTACCCGGCGATGGCCAATGCAGCGATGATGTATAACACGGTCGGTCGTCCTCTGGACGATCCGGATTTTGTGACGGCGCGTAAGTCGATCGACAATATGGTCGTAGATTTGCCAGAGCGGACCTATTGCCAGCCCTGCCTGTCGCCCGTGTGGGATACGGCCCTTTCGACGCACGCTGTTTTGGAAGCCGGGCTGGATAAAAGCATTGCTGTGCGTTCTGCTGAGTGGTTGGCTGGAAAGCAGGTTTTGGATGTTGTCGGAGACTGGGCCTTTTGGCGTCCCAATGTTCGTCCCGGTGGCTGGGCTTTTCAGTACAATAATGCCTACTATCCCGATCTCGACGATACGGCTGTTGTCGTGATGGCGCTCGATCGGTTGGATCATGATAAATATCGGGAGACGATTAATCGGGCCGTTGAATGGGTGCTCGGCCTTCAGTCGAAAAATGGCGGGTGGGGCGCTTTTGATGCCGATAATACCTATTACTATCTGAATTATATTCCTTTTGCGGATCATGGCGCGTTGCTTGATCCTCCCAGTGCCGATGTTTCGGCTCGGTGTTTGTCGATGCTTGCGCAGCTCGGCTACAAAAAGGATCAACCGAATGTGGCCGCGGCCATAGAGTATTTACGTCGTGAGCAGGAAAAAGAAGGCTGCTGGTTTGGGAGATGGGGCACCAACTATATTTATGGGACGTGGTCCGTTTTGTGCGCGCTGAATGCGATCGGGATGGATCATCAGGACCCTATGATCCGTCGCGCTGTCCAATGGCTGATTTCCGTGCAGCAAGAAGATGGCGGATGGGGCGAAAGCGGCGCGAGCTATTATCCGAAGGCGCCTAAAGGCCAAGGGATTCCCAGTACGCCCACCCAGACATCTTGGGCTTTGCTGGCTCTTATGGCTGCCGGTGAGGTCGATCACGACGCCGTGCGCAAGGGCGTGCAGCATTTGATGGATTCGCGCAATGAAGAGGGAACGTGGACGGAGGAGCATTGCACCGCCGTCGGGTTCCCGCGCGTGTTTTATTTAAGCTATCGCGGGTACAAGCTGTTTTTCCCGCTCTGGGCTTTGTCGCGCTACAAAAACCTGAAGCAGGGGAATTCTGCGCAGGTTCTTTACGGGATGTGAGGGGTATGATCGGAATCCTATGCGGCCTTAAAAGCGAAGCCAAGCTTGCAGACAGGATTCCTTCCGTTCTTGTCGGGTGTTCTGCCGCCGATCCCGCGCGCGCCCGCGTGTTGGTCCAGCAAATGTTGGATGAGGACGTAACGCGCCTGATCAGTTTCGGTTTGTGCGGCGGCTTAAGCCCTGATTTGGTTCCCGGAGACTTGGTTTTGGGCTCGACTGTTATGGGGGCTGCCGGGGCGTGGGAGTCCGATGAAGGGTGGAACCAGCGTTTTGTCGAGTTGCTTCCCGGAACGTTGAGCGTGCCCGTTTGGGGCAGTGACCATATGGCGACCAAGGCTTCGGACAAGGCGTTGATCATGAAAAGAACCGGATGCTTGGCCGTGGATATGGAAAGTCACCTCATTGGGTTGGCGGCTGAACGCTATGCAATTCCCTTTACTGTTGTTCGTGCTGTTTCGGATGGGTATGAAACGAGCTTACCGCCTGCCGCGCGCGTTCCTTTGCTGAATGACGGCGGTGTGGATTATCGGGGCGTTTGGCAGTCGGTTAAAAAAAATCCTCGGCAAATTCCAGATCTTATTCGGCTGGGGCGCGGCACGTCACAGGCCATGGCTTCCTTGCGGCGGGCCGTGGACGTTATGCGCGAGCTTTGCCTGCCAGTCGATTAGAGCAGATCGTGATTAGGTTGGCGTCTTTAGACGACGACCTAAACGCGTGAATCTGCTCGGCAGCAAAGAGTTAGAGTCTTTTCCGGCAATAGAAAGGGCGTCAACCTTTTCAAAAATGGCTCTAGTGGTGTTTTCCACCGCAGCAGCACGAACAGGTCCCACAGACATGATCGTCTTCCGAATGAACGCTGTCATCCGTGATGGTGCGAGCCCTACCTGCCTTAATGGCCTCTATCGTTTCTTCGACATGCTTGCTGAAGACATATTCGGAGGGACGTTGACGGCTCATATCAAGTTCCGGCGCCATGGGGCCTTCAGTGCGGGGGCCTCGTAAGGCAACCCACAGGGTTTTGAGCGGATGCTGGATGGCATCTTCGGCAGCCGTTGGTTCGTAGCCGCAATGGACCATGCAGTTAGCGCATTTTTCATACCGACCGGTTCCGTATTTTTCCCAATCTGTTGTTTCCATCAGCTCCTTGAAGCTGGGGACAAAGCCTTCGCCGATCAGGTAACAGGGGCGCTGCCAGCCAAAGACGTTATAGGTGGGCGTTCCCCAAGGTGTGCATTCATAAGTTTGGTTGCCGCACAGGTAATCAAGGAACAAAGAGGATTGGCTGAACCTCCATTTGGGAAGGCCTTTCTTCCGGCGTTCTTTGCCAAGCTT
>JBFWLD010000130.1:0-6142 GCA_050252315.1 Bdellovibrionales bacterium | reverse complement strand
ATCCCGTTGGGCTTCCTTGCTGATACATTCCATATAAGCGTGCGCCTCAGCGGCATAGCGGTTGCGCTCTGCCACCTGTGCATTCAGGTCATTGGCCGGTGTTTCCGCATTTTTGGTTCCGGCAAGATAGGGTTGAGGCGGCGTACAGCTTGTTGATTGCCAACGGCCACGAGAATCGGCATAGGTGACGCTTCCTGCCAGCGCTGGCGTTGCGAGCGTGACAAGAAGGGTTGCTAAAAGCAGAGAATTTAAACGCATATGAAAAGCCTCCGGTTAACAATAGTTAACCGATCATAATCTTTTTATACGTTTAAGCCAATATCTTAATCGGCTTCTTGCCAGCGGCTATGCGCATTTTTTAATAAAGCGGCGATCAGGAAGGCCAGCTCCAGCGACTGGGAGGCGTTCATCCTCGGATCGCAATGTGTTTCATAGCAATTGGCCAAATCCATTTCCGTGACGTGGGAGGCTCCGCCCATGCATTCCGTGACATTTCTTCCCGTCATTTCAAGGTGAATGCCGCCCGGCCAGACCTTTTCCGCCTCGCAAATGGAGAAAAATCCCTTAACTTCGGCCATGACGTTGCTGAAATTACGGGTTTTGTAATTGCTGGCCGTTTTTTCCGTGTTGCCGTGCATGGGGTCGCTGCACCAGATGACGTTACGCCCCTCTTGCTTGAGGCGGCGCAGGAGCGGCGGGAGATACTGCTCGATTTTCGTGGCCCCCATACGCGCGATCAGGGTCAGGCGTCCGGGTTCGTTCTCCGGATTGAGCGTGTCGATCAGCCGCAGCAAATCGTCGGGGTCCATGGTCGGGCCGCATTTCATGCCAAGCGGATTTTTTACACCGCGTAGGAACTCGACATGCGCGTCGTCCGGGCCCCTCGTTCTATCGCCGATCCACAGCATGTGCGCGGACACGTCGTACCATTCGTCCGTGGTGCTGTCGATGCGGGTCATGGATTCTTCATAGGGCAAGAGCAAGGCTTCGTGCGAGGTGAAGAACTCCGTTTCGCGGATGGCCGGGGTTGTGGTGCCGTCAATGCCGCAGGCCTTCATGAAATCCAGCGCTTCGCCGATCCTGCGGGAGATGTCGCTGTAGCGTTCGGCCTGAAGGTCGCCTGTTACAAAATCGAGGTTCCAATTATGCACCTTGTGCAGGTCGGCATAGCCGCCTTGCGCGAACGCCCGAAGCAGGTTCAGCGTTGCGGCGGATTGGTGATAGACTTGGATCATACGTTCCGGGTCGGGGATACGGGCTTCAGCCGTGAAATCCAGCCCGTTGATAATGTCCCCGCGATAGCTGGGAAGCGTCACGCCGTCGCGCGTCTCCATGTCTTCGGAGCGCGGCTTGGCGAACTGGCCCGCCATGCGCCCGACTTTGACGATGGGAACTGCTCCGCCAAACGTTAGGACGACCGCCATCTGTAAAATAATGCGGAAGGAGTCACGGATGTTGTTGGCGCTGAATTCGGCGAAGCTTTCCGCGCAATCCCCACATTGGAGCAGAAAGCCCTTGCCGCCCGCGACCTCGGCCAGCGCCTTTTGCAGACGACGCGCCTCCCCTGCGAAAACCAAGGGGGGCTGTTTGGACAGTCGGCACAGGACGTTGGCCAGGGCCTCCTGATCCGGGTAGGTCGGTTGCTGGAGGGCTTGCTTGTTTTTCCAAGAGCTGGGGGTCCAATTCGTTTGAGTCATGGCTCGGTCCTGTAACGTTAAGGGCGATCCGGCTTGCCGGACCTATTAAACTTATTCATGCTGAGGGATGAGAGTGTGCGTATGTTCCGGTTTTACCGGAAGTAATAAGCATAGGTAAAGCTAAAGCCGCCCAGCGAGGTGGGGAATTTGCGCCAAAGGGCGTTCGTAAGGGCTTTCATGCTTGTCATGGGAAAGAGCATACCCCCTGCCCCAAAAGAAAACAATGGTTTTGTTCTGCTGAAACAGGTGCTATTTCATGTCACGAAATCTCGAGGATAAACAAGAAGAAGCGTAAAAAGGAGCAGGTCTTGACCAAAATCGGCTATCGTCCGGAAATTGACGGGCTGCGTACTGTTGCTATCCTCAGCGTCCTTTTTTACCACGCCGGATTTTCCCTGAATGGGGGCGAGCTTCTTTCGGGCGGCTTTTTGGGGGTGGACGTTTTCTTCGTCATTTCCGGCTATTTAATTTCTTCGCTCATTCTTAAGGGGCTTGCGGATCGTAGTTTCAGCTTTTGGGATTTTTATGAACGACGCGCCAGAAGAATTCTCCCCATACTTTTTACCGTCATGCTGGCGTCTTTGCCGTTCATTTGGCTGTTTATGCTTCCAAGCGATACGACCGAGTGTACCAACTCGATTTTATACGCTCTTCTTTTTTCTTCTAATTTTTGGTTCTGGTTGCAGGACCCCTATTGGGCGACGGCCAGTAATTTAAAGCCGTTTCTTCATACTTGGTCCCTTGCTGTTGAAGAACAGTTTTATATCGTGATGCCCTTTTTCCTTATTCTGGTTCATCGCTATGCGATTAAGGCCTTGTTTCCTCTTTTAGCCATTCTTTCCGTTGGGTCCCTTGTCTTTGCCCAGTGGGCCAGCGCGCGTCATCCGGAGTTTGCTTTTTATATGCTTCCGACACGAATGTGGGAGCTTCTCGTCGGCTCCATGCTAGCCGTTTACGAACAGAAAAAAGGCGGAAGACCCGTAGGGCGTATCGGAAAGTTTTTGCCGAGTATCGGTCTGATCCTTATTTTGGTTTCCCTTTTTTGTTTTTCGAAAGACGTTCAACACCCCTCTTTTTTGACGCTTATTCCCATTATGGGAAGCGCTTTGATCCTTTTATTTGCTCGTTCCGGAGAGCCCGTAACCGCGTTGCTGAGCAGTAAGCCCTTTGTCGGGATCGGCCTTATTTCCTATGGTCTTTACATTTGGCATTTTCCTCTCTTCGCTTTTTCTCGGATCATTTTCGGGAATTTGACGAATAGTCAGGCGTTGGGGGTGTGTTGCCTGAGCCTTCTTGTGAGCGCCCTAACCTATTTTCTTATTGAAAAGCCCTGTCGTCAGAAAAAGGTTCCTTTTCGTAAGGTCGCCGTCTTCCTTTCGATCGCCCTTGTCGTTCTTTTTTCGTTTTGTTGGGGTGCACGAGCAGATGGGTATAAAGGGCGGTTCCCCTCCTTTTTTAATGTGCCGCAAAAACCGGAACATATGGACAATCAGGTATGGCTCTATACGACTAAACCTAGAAAAGGCAGGATTATTCTGGTCGGGGACAGTCACATGGAGGCGATCGCTCCGGTGCTGCGTGACATGGCGCTGGATAAGGGATACGACTTTGCCGTATCCAACATTGCCGGGTGCGAGCTGATTCTGGGGGTAAACAGGGTCAACAAAAAGACCTTTAAACAAACGCACTGTAGTCCAAAATTGAATCAGGAGCGTTTCGACTTTATCAAAAAAGCCAAGCCTTCTATTGTTATTCTCGGCGGCAGATTACCCCTTATGTTGGAGGAGGACAGATTTAATAACAAAGAAGGCGCCTATGAGGGGGAGATGACGGAGTTTCTCCAGAATGAAACGAATAGTCTGAAGGCTATTAATGAAAGAAAGAATTTTACCGGCGCAATGTACACAGCCACGGTTAAGCGGATAGTTGAGGCTGGGCATAAAGTTATTTTGATCTACCCCATTCCGGAAGTCGGGTGGCATGTGCCTCAAACCCTCATGACCCGCATTCACCGCGACTATATTCATGCCTCGGAAATTGCTGAAAAGCAGCCTGTGACCACCAGCTATGCCGTGTTTCAGGAACGCACGCGCAGCGCCTATGATGTATTAAACGGGATCAAGTTTCCCAACGTATATAGGATTTTCCCGGAAACCCTTTTTTGCAATCTCAAAAAAGATGGACGTTGCATAACGCATGACGCCCATAACGTTTATTATAGAGATGACGATCATCTCTCTGAATATGGGGCCAAAATGCTGTCCGAAAAGATTTTTAAGGAAGTCCTCTCGAAGGAGAAATAAGCGCCCCTACTCCACCGTAACACTCTTCGCGAGGTTGCGCGGCTGGTCAACGTCCGTGCCTTTGGCGAGCGCCGTGTAATAGGCCAGAAGTTGGACCGGAACGGCGTACAGGATTGGCATGACCGTGGGGTCGGTTTCCGGCATGATGGACAGCCAGTACGGCTTGACCGGCATGTCGGCAAGGCCTTTTTTGTCGGTGAACAGGACGACTTTGCCTCCGCGGGCGACGACTTCCTGAATGTTGGAGGCGGTCTTTTCAAACAGCGCGTCGTAAGGTGCGAGGACGACGACCGGCATGGTTTCGTCGATCAGAGCGATGGGGCCGTGTTTCAGCTCTCCCGCCGGGTAGCCTTCCGCGTGGATGTATGAGATTTCCTTGAGCTTGAGGGCGCCCTCCATGGCCAGCGGATAGAGCAAGCCTCGACCTAGATACAGAACGTCCTTGGCGTCCGACATATGCTGGGCGAGTTCCTGAACCTTGTGATCCTCGCGCAGGATTTCGTTGATTTTGGCGGGGACTTCCCGAAGCGCTTGCAGAATTTCCGCCGCGAACTCTTCGGTAATATGGCCACGCGCCACGCCCGCGTGCAGAGCCATGCAAAGCAGAACCGTGAGCTGTGTGGTGAAGGCTTTGGTGGAGGCGACGCTGATTTCCGGGCCGCACAAAGTCGGGATTACGCAATCGGACT
Source organism: Bdellovibrionales bacterium (assembly GCA_050252315.1). Lineage (GTDB taxonomy): Bacteria > Pseudomonadota > Alphaproteobacteria > UBA9219 > UBA9219 > UBA8914. The sequence goes on along the minus strand of JBFWLD010000130.1, from coordinate 1,453 downwards.
GCCGCGCGATTGTGCTGTGCTGGACGTTTACGATGGACAGGATTTTCTGGCCGTGCTCTTTGGCGTAGTTCAGCGCGGCGAGCGTGTCCGCTGTTTCGCCGGACTGCGAGATGACGACCATCGCGCCGTTTTTGACCATGGGCGACAGGCGATAGCGGAACTCCGACGCCACATCGACATCGACGGGAAGACCGGCCAGTTGCTCGAACCAATATTTGGCGACTTGTCCGGCATAGCAGGCCGTGCCGCAGGCCACGATGGTCAGGCGGGGGATTTCCTTCCACTCAAACGGCATGGGCGGCAAGGACAGTTTGTTGTCCGCCGTGACCAGCGCGTTCATGGTGTCGCCGATCACAACCGGCTGCTCGAAGATTTCTTTGAGCATAAAATGGCGGTACTCGCCTTTGCCGATGACGGCTCCGGATAGGTTGGTTTGCTGGATTTTGCGCTCGACAATCTGGCCCATCTCGTCATGGACAATGGCTTTGCCGGGCGTGAGTTCGACCCAGTCGCCCTCCTCCAGATAGGTGATGCGGTTAGTCAGCGGGGCCAGCGCTAAGGCGTCGGAGCCCAAATACATTTCCTGATCGCCATAGCCCACGGCAAGCGGGCTGCCTCGGCGAGCGCCGATCAACAAATCTTCGTGACCTTTAAAGATAATGGCCAAGGCAAAGGCGCCTTCCAGCCGCTTGAGCGCCGAGGCCGTGGCAGCCTGTGGGGATAGGCCCTGTTGCAGGTAATCGGTAATCAAATGCGCGATGGATTCCGTGTCTGTTTCCGACTTAAAGACATGGCCTTTGGCTTCCAGCTCTTGGCGTAGCGTGCGGTAGTTTTCGACAATCCCATTATGGACGACGGCAACTTCGGAAGAAAAATGCGGGTGCGCGTTGTCTTCGCTGGGGCGTCCATGCGTGGCCCAGCGGGTGTGGCCAATGCCGACGGTGCCGGATAGAGGTTCTTTGGCGAGCTTATCCGCAAGAGCTTGCAGCTTGCCCACGGCGCGGCGCGTCTGGATTTCGCCGTTCACAAGCGTGGCAATCCCCGCGCTGTCATAGCCGCGATACTCAAGTCGCCTTAAGCCATCTACGAGAATATCGGCTACGGGACGCTCGGCTAAAATTCCAACAATACCGCACATGGTGAGACTGCTCCTTCGGCAAAGTCAAAAATACAAGAGCCTATTTATTATCTTAACTCGACGATTAAACACCGTCATCCCGGCTTTCGCCGGGATCCAGAAAATAACCATCACTCAAGAACCATAGGCCCATCCCTTTAGCTTTCACTCTGGATCCCGGCTTTCGCCGGGATGACGCTTAAAGGAGACGCGTGGTTCTTGCCTTATAAACAGGTCCTTATGGGTGAAGGAGAGAGCGAATCCCCCCTCCATCAACCAACGCCATGCTGAAGTAAGAGGCTGCCGCTGGCAAGCCCCTAACCCCTCAAAATTTAT
>JBFWLD010000129.1:0-6168 GCA_050252315.1 Bdellovibrionales bacterium | reverse complement strand
AAGGCCGTTATGGCCGATGGGTCGGTTTTCCATCCAAACAAAAACTCTGAATTGTCCTGCTGAATGTCTGAAAACGCATAGCCCGTCATTTGGGTAAACGCGGCGTTGATAAAAACGGCGGGGCAGCCTTCCTTACGCATATCTCGGATCAACACGCCGACGCGCGTGTTCTGTAACGCTGCGGCAAAGAGCGCATTGTCTTTTTCCGCAGCACGCGCTCGATCAGCCGTCGTCTTATAATGATGCACGGAATCCAACAAGACGATCACCAAGGCCAATCCGCTGGCAAGAACCAGAACTAAAAGAAGCGAACGGTGCTTTTCGTCTTCCCGAATTTGTTCAAGAACCTGATTGGCCCCTATTTGGTGCGTCTGACGCAACGCGCCGTCCAAAGCACGAATCTCGCCAACGAGCGTGTCGAGCGTTTGGGTTGATTCTTTCCATATTTCTTCCTGATAACATTCGTAAACGGCAAAATTGACATCCAGCTTTTTAATCCCGTCATCAATCCGCTTCATCCGGTCAATTTCGGCAATATGCGTTTCTGCTTCTTGCGTGTCTTTGGTTAAAAAAGCCATCACAATATGGTGTTTTTCAATCAGATCATCCAAGGCATTCTTCAACAAATGCGGGGAGTTGGGACGCGTCGCGGAGGCCGGGCGATAAAGCTCGTACACCCCCATCAGATGCATTGCCGAAACCTGTAGTTCCTGCGTCATCTCCGGCAAGGGATCGTTAATAATGTTGCGAATTTGAGAGTCGCTCGAAAGCTTCTTGAACTCTACGACAGCGTAAAGTGTCAAGAACACGACGAGCACCACGAGGGGCAGCATCAACACACGTTGAGAATAAGTTTTTAGCACCGTGGGAACCCTGATGAAAAACCAGCTTGAATGAATCAAACCGATCTGAGACAACAAATCCTTAACAAGCGGCCTACATTCGTAGGAGTCATGCCGTTGAGTGTCCTGAATAATAATTCTAAAGGATTAAATCTTAAGATTTAGCTTTTCTTCTTCTCCACCCCATTGAGCGCGTTCTCCCTTTATGATAGGCTATTTCGATGCTTTTTCGTCTCTTCCTCTCCTTTTTCTATTTCTGTCTCGTTACGGTCACCGCCACCTCTTCCGTTTGGGCTCAGGAGGACAACAAGGGAGCTTCTGGCTTTCCCCTCCCCCGCTTCGCCTCTTTGCAAACCGATGAAATCAACATGCGCACCGGCCCCGGAACCCGCTATCCCATTGAATGGGTATATGTTTGCGAGGGACTGCCCGTCGAAATCACCGCTGAATTCGATGTATGGCGACGCATCCGCGACTGGGAAGGCTCCGAAGGATGGATCCATCAAAACGCCCTGACCGGGAAACGCCGCCTGATCGTAACCGGCCAAACCCGCAATATTTATGAGGATCCGGACACCGCCTCTGCCGTTAAGGCTCATGCCGAACCCGGGGCTATCGGGACTTTACTGGAGTGTCAGCCCCTATGGTGTAAAGTCAAATTCGATGATATGAACGGCTATATGCCCAAATCCGCTTTTTGGGGCACTTATGCCAACGAGACGTTTAATTGAGCTTTGAATGCCTTCTTTCCTGAATACCAAACGAATCCTCCTCGTCATTTCCGGGGGAATTGCCGCCTATAAAAGTCTGGACCTTATTCGTAAGTTCAAAGAAGAAGGCGCGACCGTTCGCTGTGTCCTGACCCAAAGCGCGACACAATTCGTGACGCCCCTTTCCGTTTCCGCTTTATCCGGCGAACCGGTTTTTACCTCGCTGTTCTCTTTGGAATCGGAACAAAAAATCGGACATATCCAACTGTCTCGCGAGACGGACCTGATCGTTGTAGCTCCGGCTACGGCCAACCTCTTGGCTAAAATGACGCATGGACTGGCCGACGATTTGGCCTCTGCGGTCCTTTTGGCCAGCAACAAGCCTATCCTCGTGGCTCCAGCCATGAATTACCAGATGTGGCAAAATCCGGCGACGCAAGACAATATGGCGCGGCTTAAATCGCGTGGGGTTCATCAGGTCGGACCGGCTGCCGGAAAGATGGCGTGTGGCGAAGAAGGAACCGGACGGTTGGCTGAAATTAACGATATTTTGGCGGCGGCTACCATTATCTTTTCAGCCAGCAAGCCCCTTGCCGGACGGCGGGCCCTTGTGACCAGCGGGCCGACCTTTGAGCCCCTTGATCCTGTGCGCTTTATTGGGAATCGCTCCTCTGGCAAGCAGGGGCATGCCGTGGCAGCGGCTTTAGCCGATCTGGGGGCCGACGTGACCTTGGTAACCGGTCCTGTTGCTTTGCCGCCTCCGGACGGCGTTCGGACAGTCGCCGTCGAAACGGCGCGGGAAATGCTGGAGGCTTGTTTGTCCGTTGGAGGCGTGGACGTTGCCGTATGTGCGGCGGCTGTCGCGGACTGGCGCCCCGACACCTGCGCCGAGAATAAGATTAAAAAAGAAAATGGAGCGCGAGCGCCTCAGCTTTCTTTGACCGAAAATCCCGATATTCTGGCAACTTTATCCGGGCTTCAAGACGGGACTCGGCCCAAGCTCGTGATTGGCTTTGCCGCCGAAACCCATGACCTTTTAGCCAATGCCGCGGCCAAGTTTGCTCGCAAAGGATGCGACTGGATCGTCGCCAATCATGTTGGCGACGGGATCGGATTCGGTCAGGAAAACAATCAGGTTCTTTTGTTCCAAGCTCAACAGGAGCAACCCGAGGCTTGGCCGTCCATGACCAAAAAGGCCGTCGCCGAAAAGCTGGCCGCGTATATTGTTCACTCTTTTGAAGGAAAAGACCGATGAGTTCGACCGCTGCCGTTGCCATCACGAAGCTTGCCCACGCCGACGGGCTGGATTTACCCGCCTATGCCACCGAGCATGCCGCGGGCATGGACCTGTGCGCCGCCGTCACGGAGGATGTGGTTCTGGACGTCGGACAACGCAAACTGATCCCCACCGGCCTTGCCATCGCCTTACCGGAAGGGTTTGAGGCGCAGATTAGGCCACGTTCAGGCCTCGCCTTGAAAAACGGGCTTTCCGTGTTGAACAGCCCCGGCACCATCGACGCGGACTATCGCGGTGAGGTTCAGATTATTTTGGCTAATCTTGGCAATGAACCCTTTACCGTCACGCGCGGGATGCGTATTGCCCAGATGGTGGTGGCTCCCTATACGCGGGTGACGTGGGGACAGGTCGAGCAGTTGGATTCTACCGCTCGCGGCGCAGGTGGGTTTGGATCGACCGGCGTGAAAAAGGCTAGAGCAGATCGTGATTAGGTTGGCGTCCTTAGACGACAAACTAAGCGCATGAATCTGCTCGGCAGCCCGGCTGGATCGTCGAAGTCCTCTACTGAAACAACTGAACTTTACGCTTCAGGATTCCAAGTATCCGGCTTTTTCTTGCCACCATCCGTTTTAGCCAACCACTCATCCTGTTGCTGTTTCGTTTTAGGATCGGGTTCTGCCGCTGGCTGGGCGGGCGGTTGGTCCGGTGGCGGCAAGGTTCTATTATCCGACTGCGCCGTTTCACCGGACGACGGGGGAGACATCTGGCTGTAATCCTCTTTAGAACCTTCAGCAGGCTGTTGCCCTTGCTGCCTTTGTTGCGATTCACGATCCGAGGCTAGATATTCAGGATCACTTTGCATATCTTGCTTAGCGAGCTGGGCATTTTTTAGATTAGAATCACCGGAATTCGGCGATTTTGGCTCGTTGGGCTTATTGCCACTGGCTCCGGTTGAGGGAATCTGGGCGTTATTCTTCGCATTCAGCGCATTGCCAATCTTGGCGTTTTTGGCCGTATCCTCCCAAATTCCTCTGTCAATCCCCTTTTGCCTCGCAGCTTCTTTATCATCCTTCGCTTGCTGCCATAGTTGCCGTTTCTCTTTGCCATATTGGGAGACACGACCAGCCATAGCCGGAATCTTTCCGGAGATATGAGCGGCGGTACTAGCGGCAACAGCCGTAATCGTTCCTGTGTCGAAGCCTTCTTCGTGGATCTGGCCAAGACCAAGCCAACGCAACGCCACCTGTGGGAACAGGCCAATCGTACTGTAACATTGGTTGGCCAAAATCAGGACGATACCTGCATAAATCGCCGTGTAAACAATCTTGCCGATGACATCGAGGCCTTGGGAAAAGGTGCCGGTTCCCTTCACCGCAAAAATAAAGGCATCGTTCAAAAACGCCAAGGTTACGATGAAAAGCAGATGCCCCACGATCAACCCAAAAATCATAAGAACGGGACGCAAGATGAGCTGCGTCAAGACGGAATAGCCATAAGCGGCACGTTTACCCGCCAGACCTTCCCCCTGTGGCTCGATATGCGCAAGCGCAAATAAGGGCGCAATCACGATCGCTTCCATGACCGTCATAATCCATTTTAACGATCCAAAAAAGAAGCGGTAAAACGGATAGAGCGGGACGACATAGCCCAGCGTAAACCCGACCGTAAAGAGGATCGCCCCAACCGCAAAAGCAAAGGAAGCCAGAAGAGCCGCCCCAGAAAAGAAGATACCGATCACGCTACCTGCCGCGCCGCCCGCCATAATGAGAAGGGCCACATTCACACATTTCTGGCCAAAGGAGGCAAGTTCGGCCATTGGGTTGGAGGTTACACCAAATCTGAGACCAATTGATCCAGACTGCCAAATGCCGGTTCCGGCTAGCTGCTGATCTACGTCATATAAAAATTTATCGACGGGTTTATCTTCGCTAACTTGCGTATCACCGGCGGAATAAAAATCATTCGTGGCAGAATCTAGGGCCTTCATGTATTTCTCCAAAGCCTTTTTGACTTCGGAGGGTACAAGATAAACCCCGCCACTGCTTTGTTGGTCACTCGTCAAATCCTGAGAGCCAAGCCTGAAGGCTGCCGGATAGACAAAAATCGGCATGGCCGCATAAACAGAATCAGATCGTGCGGCTTGCACACGGATCACAGAGGAAAACCACGAAGGCGCCGTCAGCCACCCACCGGAAACCAGATAGTCGCTGGACTTATACTCTGCCGTAAGTTTTGACTGAACCGATTCGTCAGCGTCGGCCAACGCTGACGCCACAGACTTTTCCGTATTATTTTTTAACGAACTGACAAAATCATTGAGCTTCGCTTTTATCGTTTCCTGCGCGATCTCACTGACAGTGTCATTAAGGTAGGGCGCGGCCAAGCTTTTTGTTTCCGAGGCGACATCTGCGGCTATCTGCGAAATGGCGTTATACTGCTCGTTTCTTACCTTATCATACTCGGTAGAGGTATAGGGCGGCGCGATATAGCCGCCGCAAAAGGTGTCTTTGTCTTTTAAGAAAAAGCTCTTATAGTTGGAACGCGCTTTATTGGTCATCTCTATGCCAAGAAAAGCGCCTTTTTGTTGATTAATCGAAAAACCCAGCGAGGACAAACGTGGAACACGATAGGTCTTTACCTTGGTTGATGTAATGGAGTCCACATCATCGTTTGTGATAACCCGCGATATGCTATTATAGGGTTCAATGGTTTGATTAAAAAAATACGCGCACGCATCCATAGCCATCAAGGCGCGCACAATCTTCGCGTAATCCGTACTCGGCAGGATACAAGTTGCTGAGGTCTTATCCGAAGAAGTACAGGCCGGTACTTTTTGATTCTCCAACGCGACAACAAATTTTTTCCACACCGTACTGGCGAGTCCCGATCCCCACTCCGCTACCGTGACCATCATATACTGGGCCGTGTTGTAGCCGTTGATCGACCCATTGCAATTCGCCGTTGTCGTTGTGCTCGCCGTTGTAAGCGGCACGAGCATCCCGATTGCAAAAACCAACCGGATCGGTGCCCAGATTTGGTTAGCTTTGCCCATCAGCTTACCGGTATGGGCCTGCTCGGCTACCATAAAGACCAAATGATAGATCAACAAAAAGCCAGCCAGCACTAAAATAGCCGAGCTGTAGATTGACAGACACGCGCCCAACGCATTTTGAATTTCACAGGAGCTTGGTTGGGGAACTTCCTGACTTCCTGCGGGTATCTCTTTGCCGGAAAACAGGTAATTGATCCAGTTCTGGGCCCAGTCTGTTTTCTCATAGGGGGATGTAAACAATGATGCCGTTGACGTTGTGTCCGCCGCGTGCGCCTGTCCGATGAAAACGGACAACAGCAAGGTTAGGATAAACATGGCTCCTAAAAA
>JBFWLD010000128.1:0-6175 GCA_050252315.1 Bdellovibrionales bacterium | reverse complement strand
ATGCCTTTGTCGCCACACCTTAGCCTAGTCATTCCTTCCTATGAGAAGCATGCGACGTCGTTTGCGTGTTTAATGAAAAGTCTGGATACTTATTGTACGGATGTGGAAAAGGTCGAGCTTGTCCTGATTATCGAACGCGCGAACCAACCGCTTTTCGAGCCTATTTTGGCGAGCCACTCTCGAATCCGAAGTCAGGTCATCTTTACCGAAGATGTTTTGTCCCGTTTCGGCACGCATGAAACGCCGGGTGCGTTTCTTCAACGGATTGGAAAATTTACGTTTCAATCGACGAAAAAGCTCGGCGGCATTTTGGCTTCCACAGCGGCGTGGTCTTTAGTTTTGGACAGCGAGTCCGAATTCGTCAAACCGTTTTCGGCGCAGGAGCTTTTAGAAAATTACGCACAGCAAAAATATATCTTCTATTCTCAAACGGCGTGCCGTGGCGAGCGGTGGAAAACGGGCCTGAGTTCCCTGATTACCGGAAATTGCGTCAAAGCGCTTGGTGGCGGGGAAGAGGACCGGTGGTTTTTGGAATATTTCCATTGGTTTTATGAAAAAGAAAAAGTCGTTGATTTGTTGGAAAACAAGGTCACATCCTTTTTCACGGATTGTTTTACGGACCCCACGATCAGCCAGCGCGATTTCTTTGAAAATGTCCTTTATTATATCTATCTATCGCGCAATGCATCCGAGGAATATCGTTTTTACGACATTGTCGCAGTGTTAAAGGATATTTTCCCGCCGGAGGTCTTGACCCGTTTTGAAATCGCCATCAAAAGCGGTTTGTGGGACGTCGGCGGATTGGAATATATCCTGAATATTTTGCAAGTTGATGAACTTCATCTGCTCAAACCGCTTTTTGAAAAGTTCAAACTTCCCTTCATTCGTTTTGAGCCGCCTGTTTTCTCGCGTTCTTATTTAGAGGCGCTCGATCAACTGCCGTATTTTTGCGCCCTGACAGCTTCACATCGCCTGTTCTGGTCGCGCAAGAAACTCGCGGTCTGCTTGAGTGGAGAATTTCGTTGCGTTCGGGACAATCTGCGCCAAGTCCAAGCCTTCTTGCAGGGCGTGGATTGCGACATTTTCCTCCATGGGTGGTCGAATGAAAACGAAGCCCTTGTGGTGAGGGAGCTAAACCCAACAGCGTATCTTTTTGAACCGCGTAAAGACTTCACCGCCTTGGCAGAACGTATTGCCTTGCCGGAAAGGAACATTAAACCGCAGCGTGACCAAGGCTCGTTGTCCATGTTTTACGGCATGCACCAGACATTGGAGCTTTTAAAGCCGCATATGGACGACTATGATTTCGTGCTTCGTCTGCGTCCGGACCTTTTCTTTGAAAAAGGCCTGTATGAGCTTCTGATCGAGATCGGCGAACAAGGCGATTTCCCAGACAAGATGATTTACGTTCCGCCGACCTATCATTCGCAAGGGATCAACGACCAGATCGCGCTCGGCAGCACGCAGGAGATGAGCACCTATCTGTCCGTTTATTCCTATGTTGAGAAGAACATTGATCTGCTCTATTTCAACCCGGAATATTTGCTGTTATCCAATCTGTTGTCGCACGGCGTGCGGATCGGCCTTTTTGATTTGCCGTATGCCTTGTTGCGTCATGCGCCTGTTACGATCCATGCGCTTGCTTGCGCGCAAAAAGAGCAATCCATGTGCTGGTGGGCCGCGCCGGTTTCCGCGCCGTTTTATCGGGATGTGACGGGGTTCTGCGGCGATCGCTTGGATCGCATGACGCGTTTTGTCAAGGCAGGGTGTAAAGAAAAAACGTTGGGGTATTGGCTGTGCGTCTTGTTACGGCAAACCTATTATCCTTTTGTTTCGAACCGCATTCTGCTTTCCGGCATTTTCTCGCGCGTGATGTTTCGTCTGTACAGGCTAGCGCGGTTTGTGGTGCGCACGCCTGTGATCGCGCGCCGGGCCTATGCCGTGTATAAAAGAATGAAAAGACGGCCTTCGGTTGCCGAAGTCTGGCAATGGGTCGTGAACCAGACATACAGGTAACCATGGGGACCTCTTTGCCTCAAATATCCGTTATTTGTCCGACCTATAATGTAAGGCCGTGGCTGTCCGATTGCCTCTTAAGTCTTCAGCGGCAAAGCTTTAAGGATTGGGAAGCCGTTTTCGTCATTGACGGCGCCACTGACGGGTCGAGCGATCTAGTGGAACGTTTTGCCAAAAATGATCCAAGGGTCAAAGTCGTTTATCAGGAAAATAAAGGGCAGGGGGCAGCCCGGAATCGCGGCGTTCGAGAATCCACGGGCCGCTATCTCTTTTTTCTGGACCCGGACGATGTGTTGCCGCCCAATGGGTTAGAAGTTTTGCATCACCGCGCGCAAGAGCTGGATGCAGACATCGTGATCGGCGATTTCTATACCTTTACCGATGGCCAAAGTATGGCCTTCGATCCGGCTTCTGCCTCTCCGTATTTTCAGGAAAAATTTTCAGTTTTCACGGAACCCTTCACACGCGAAGACATCACGGATCAGGATTTTTTTTATAATTCGATTTATTTTATGGTCGCATGGATGAAACTCTTTCGCGCGGATTTGTGGCGCGAAAATCATATTGAAGCGCCCGAAGACGTCACGATGGGCGAAGATTTTATGACCGTCAAAAAAATGTGTTTCCTTTCCAAGCGGATCGTGACCACGCCACACACGGTAATTTATTACCGAAAAAGGAAGAACAGCGCGACGACGAAACGAAGCGCCAAGGCCTTTGATATCTTCACCTCCTATCACTATGTTGCCGCGCTTTATCAAGAGATGAAGGTCAGCCGAAAAGAATGGACCTATCTGCATGCGGCTTATTTCGAGTGGTTTCTTCAGCATCTTGAACATTTCGCACCCTATCGACTGTGGTATCGTTATTACCGGAAGATGATTCAAACGTTGCAGCTATGGGATTTTGACTCGCTGGATCCTCAGGTGCTTCCCGCGCAGCGATTAGCGCAAATGAAACGCCTGTCCCAAGGATCGTTTGTCAGCTTTTTGAAGCTATCTGCCTCCCGTTTAGTCAGCGGAAGGGTTAAGAGTATGACGCTTCGTCTGTTAGGGCTGGCCAAGCGGGTTTTGTCGGAAAAACGGATTCTAGACTTAAGCGCATGGCTCCATAAAAAGCAGATCGGGATGAAAGAGGGGGGCTTTAAGTCCTCGTTGGAGAAAGTCCGGCGGCAGCTTTTATCGAATTAGGAAAGCGTGTCTTGCGAGAAGAACGGAAAAGCCCTAGCTTTAATAAAATGAACGACTACCCCTTTGTCAAAGTCCCGGATCACGACATTTCTTTTGTGGTGCAAGGCCCCTTGGGCCCAAGCCCGCAAAAGCTGATCGACTCGATCCGACGTGTGATGCCGAAAGCCGAACTTATCCTGTCCAGTTGGACGGGCGAAGCGGCAACGGTCCTTACGGGTGCGGATAAAATACTGCTTTCCACGCCCCCGGAGCCGTTGATAGATTTTGATGGCCGCGCCTATAATCTGGCCTTGCAAATGGTTTCGACGCTCACCGGGATTCACGCGGCAACCCGGCCTTATGTCTATAAGATGCGTTCCGATCATTTACTGGAAGGCGACGGTCTTTGTCTGGCTTTTGCGGACAGCCCGACCGACCCGGCTTCTAAGATTCTTAAAGGCCGCCTTGTCGTGTCCAGCTATTTCACGCGCGACACGCTTAAATTGCCTGTTTTGTTCCACCTGTCCGATTTGGCCCAGTTCGGGAAAAAGGAAGACATGCTGGATTTTTGGTCCTCGCCCCTGCCGACCTACGATGTGTTGGCGCAAGAATCGCACGGGAAGCTGTGGCGAAATTTGTGGGGCTACTGCGGTGCGGTTCTGTTTCGCGAAGCGGCAGAGCAGCATTTAGTCCTGCAATGGCTTGCGCGCCATGGCCATCCCGTCCGCCTGCCGCATCCTTGTGCGTGGCGTCGTGACTGGTTTACGCTTTGGGAAAAAACGTTGGCCGAGAATTTCTACCTTGTCGATGCCGCAGATGCGGGCCTGATTTTTCCACCGCGTTTCCAGTCCCGTTCCATCGACCGCCGCACTTTGTTGACGCAAACCGCTTTCAGGGAAATGTGCCGCCATCCGGCAAGTCCGGCGCGTGCCCGTCGCTGCCTGTGGACTCGCTATGTCACGGCATGGTTTCTGCCGCGTTATTGGCTGGTGCGCCTTTACCTTGTGCTTTTCAGCCTCTTGCGCGGCCCTGCGGAAAAACTACGCCTTTATATCCGGGAAAAGGAGGCTACCTGAAATGACCTCTCCAGACCTTGTTTCCATTATAACCCCGGCCCTGAACGCCAAGGCGACGATCCAAGACACCTATGCCTCCTTGGCCAGCCAAACGCATGAAGCCTGGGAATGGCTGATTGTCGATGACGGCTCGACCGACGGCACGTTGGAATGGTTGCGCGAATGCGCCGCTTCCGATTCCCGCGTCAACCCCCTGACCCACACCAACCCGCCCAGCATTGCCGCCGCGCGACAAACCGCCTTGGATCACGCCAAAGGCCGTTGGGTTGCTTTTATCGACGCGGACGACATCTGGCTTCCTGAAAAACTGGCTCGCCAGATAGCCTTTATGAAAGAGAAGGGCGCGGCGTTTTCCTTTACGGCCTTCCGTCGGTTTCGGGACGACGGAACAGCCGGAGCGGTCTTTAACACCGCCTTGCTGGGACGATTGATACCCGTCCCACCCAAGCTTGGCTATTGGTCTTTTGCCGCGAATACAGCCATTGCGACGTCTTCGGCCATGTTGGATATGACGAAAGTCGAAACCCTTAGTGTCCCGCAAGTGCTGTGCGAAGATTACGCGACATGGCTGGGGCTGTTGCGCCGAGGCTTTGTGGCGCAAGGCCTGAACGAGGACTTGCTGCGCTATCGTGTGCGAACGGTTTCGTCTTCCTCGAATAAGTGGGAGAATATCAAAAGGGTCTGGCACATCCTGCGCAAGGTAGAAGGCCTATCCCTTCTTCCGGCCCTTTATTGCACGGCGAGTTATATCGCGCGCGGGTTTCTCAAGCATTTCTCTTTTTAAAGGAACGCAATCCCATGAAGATTATTGTCAGCGGAGCCTCAGGCTATATCGGGCGGCATCTGGTCCAAGCGCTGGCCAAAGCCGGTCACGAAGTCGTCGCCTTAACCCGCCGCCCGTCGGATGACGCGCTGTTTGCCGACCCGCGCATTCATTCCTTTGTCATGGATTCCGAAGGCCGCTGGAGCGCTTCCTGTCTTGGGGCTTCCATGTTTATCCATGCGGCAGGTCGTGCGCACCGTAAAAATCCGGAAGGTCTGGCCCTTCAAACATTGTTCCGCCGCGATAATGTGGAGCTGTCCCTCAAGGCCGCGCGAGTCGCCATAGATTTGGAAATCCCGAGCTTCGCGCTTATCAGTTCGATCGGCGCCGCCTTGTTGGAAAAGGAGATTGCCGAAGGCCGAACCGATCTAGCCTCAGCATGGCAAAAAGAACCTTACCGCGCCAGCAAGTTGGAAGTCGAAACTTCGCTTCAAACCCTCTTCCAAAATGAACCCTCCAAAACCACCCTGCAAATCATCCGTCTGCCGATGGTCTATGGCCTGAAAGCGCCGGGCAATTTCACGCTGCTTTCCAAATTGATCCGCACGAAACTGCCCTTGCCTTTTGCCTCGGTCAGCAACCGCCGCGCCTTTTTATCGACAGCCAATTTGGATTCCTTTTTTGTCCATTTGGCGGAAAGGGGCCATTGGCCATCGGGTCGATGGGCGATCCGTGACGCGGACGAGCTTTCCACGCCGGATTTTATCCGCGCGATTGCCGAAGAATCTTTCGGACAAAAAGCCTGCTTATTTCCCTTTCCACCCGCTCTGATCGAAGCGGCAGGAAAAGTTTTCGGTCTGGGGGGCAGTATGGAAAGTCTGCTTGGCTCCTTGTCCATCGACCTTGCGCCGGTTAAGCGCGATCTGGATTGGGCTCCGCTTTATACGGTCCGGGAATCTTTGGCCTTAGGTTCAGACCTCTCTGAATTTAAGGAGTCCTGACCCTAGTGAAAGCGAGGGGGCTGGCATGACGTTGACTATTACATATTTTTGTTGCAGTAAGCGTCACCCCAGCGAAGGCTGGGGTCCCATTTGTTTTTTCTCAATCATTTAAAAATCTCGACTGTATCCCGTACAGCCATCGCTTTTCGC
>JBFWLD010000127.1:0-6198 GCA_050252315.1 Bdellovibrionales bacterium | reverse complement strand
GAAGAAATTCTGTCAGGATAATTAATGGCCATTTTGAGGCCAATCATAGCACCATCACTCCAACCTACTACGGCAGCATTGGGGACGTGCAAAAAATCCATGGTCGTAACGACGTCGTTGGCCATAAGATTATAGCTATAGGGTCGATTGACATTTCGTGTACTTCGACCATGTCCTCGACTGTCGATGACAATAACCCGATGGCTCTGGGCTAATTCTGCAATTTGATTACCCCAGTAATTCGAATTAGCAAGACCCCCATGTAATAAGATGATCGGCTCACCTTGTCCGTACGTCGCATACCATAGTTTGATCTCGTTGGCTTCAGCATAACCGCTATCATAACTTTTGGGGAGGCGCGGCGTGGGGGGCAGATGTTGCCAAATAGGATTAAGTTCTTTGCTCATGTGGTTTTCAAAACGATTTTAGTGTAAATAATATAAATTATAATTTTTAAATTCTGGAGTTTCAATATGCAAATAATTCAAAATTAATTCGGCAATATCTCAATCATTAACAACAATTTTTTCGCACCAGTGCCCGGATTTTGTCCTGTTTCGCACATGAATTTTATCGAGGAAGAGCGGGATTTCTTTCGTTCCCCCAAGAGTATAAACAGCTTCTTGGCCGGTTTTTGTGAAAATTGGGGGGAAGTCATGGCTATGTCAAAGGGTTGGTTTGATAAAGCGTGATGCGCAGGCCCCCATGTTGCACCGGAGCGCTTGTCGGCAGGAAGGGAAGCTGGGTAGCTTTGGCCAAGGCCGGTTCGCTGGTTATCAGGCCGATGCGCCAGCCTTTAAATTTCGTCATCATGGTTTGGCCGAACGCGCGATAGAGCGGTTGAAGTTTTTTCTTGTCGCCAAGGCGCGCGCCATAGGGCGGGTTTACGATCACAAGACCGGGCGGACCTTCGGGCGGGACAAGGTCGCTTATCGGGCACTGTCGAAATTCGGTGAGATCGGCGAGGCCTGCGCGGCGGGCGTTGGCTTGGCTCATTTGGATGGCTCCGGCGTCTCGGTCGCTGCCGTAAAAACGGATGGTCGCCGGGGGTGTGCGCTCGCTTTTGACCGCGCGCATGTGTTGCCATGCAGGTTCGTCGAACGTGGCCAGCTTTTCAAAGGCGAAGTGGCGGGCTCGACCGGGGTTTAGTCGGGCGGCGATCTCGGCGGCTTCGAGGATAAAGGTGCCGGAGCCGCACATAGGATCGACAACAGGTTCGTCGCCGGTATAGCCGCATTGCCGCAGGAAAAGGGCGGCCATGGTTTCGCGCATCGGGGCTTGGTTGACGGCTTCTTTGAACCCGCGTTTATGCAGCGCTTCTCCGGAGGTATCGACACTAATGGTGCAGCGATCATGCTCGATGCGGGCTTTGATGAGGAGGTCGGCGTCCGGCGAGCAGGTGGCCCCGAGCGTTGATTCAATGGCTGTGGCGATCCGCTGGGCGGCGGCACCGGAGTGATAGAGCCGCGATTTTTTGCAGGAGGCTTCGACCTTGAACGGTACGTCCGCGCGCAAGATGTCGGCCCATGGCACGCGCCGCGCCAGCTCGTCAAGCTGAGCCAAGTGCGTGACGTGGAAGGAGGCGATCCGCGCCAGAACGCGCCCAGCACCGCGAACCCACAGATTGGCGCGCCAGACTTCGGGCCATCCGCCTTGAAAAACTACGCCGCCCGCGACGCTCTTGGGGCGTTTGAAGCCTTTGGTGCGGACTTCGTCGTAAAGCGCGGTTTCCAGACCCGGCGCGGTCATTAGGAAAATCTCGAAGTCTGAGGCGTGTGTTGCTGTCATGGAGTCAAACCTTAGCGGCTTTTTTTCGTTAAAGGCACGACAAAGACCGGGCAATCCGTTTCCCGGATGACTTTAGCCGTGACGCTGCCGAGGTGGATGCTGGGGCGGTTCAAGCCGCCGCGTCCATGCGACGCCATCATGACAAGGTCGATATTTTCATCATGGATAACCGACAAGATGGTTCGCGCCGGATCGTCTCCAAGAAAGACAGGGCTGGCGCTGATGTCTTCGCGGCGCAGGGTTTCCGCGACGGTGTTGAGATAGGATTCGACCGACTTCGTATAGGCCGGGGTTTCGGAGTCTTCGACGACAAAGAGCAAGAAGACCTGACTTTGAAAACAGCTTGTGAAGGCGCGGATATAGGGCAGGACAGATTCCGCGACTTCGGAGCCGTCGAGCGCGACCAGCAACCGGCGGAACGAGGAATAGCGGTTGCGCCAATGCTCCGTGGAGCGGACCAAAAACACAGGCGTCAAGGTTTGTTTGATGACCTTATTGACCATGCTTTCATTGAACACGGTGGTCAAAGCGGGCGCGGCGGCAATGGTCATGGCGATCATGTCGGCGTGGAGCGTAAAGGCTCTTTGGTCGATGGTTTTGGCGATGTCGCCATGGCCAATGTGAAACTCGGTAGAGATGCCATCATGATTCATGGAATGGCTGACCGCCCTCAGATAGTCGATTGGGTCCCGTTCATCTGCGTCAAAGGTTTCGTTGACCGTTAAAAGGTGAACCGTGGCTCCGTGCGCATGCGCGATTTCGCGGACTAAGGGTAGGACCTGTTCCGCGCCCGGCTTACCGTTGAGCGGAACGAGGATAGACGTAAAGGCGGCTTCTTGTCGTTTGTCTTTATCGTACCAGACTTGTGGGACATAGCCTTGGCTGAACATCACACGGCCAAACCAGTCCTCAAGATTTGGCGGTGCGCCGAACTTGCGGCGGCACAGGCTGAAGACAAGGTAGAAGGCCGGGATCAGGAGAAGATAAGACCACGCTCCGTCCGTAAAGCGTTCGGCAAAAATGATAAGCGTGGCGCAGCTTGTGAGGGTAGCGGCTATAATCGTGCCGCCTAGATTCAGGAGCTTTGTTGGTGTGAATTTTTGTTTCAGCTCGCGCCCGATGCGTTTGCTGGCGGCCCATCCAGTCATGCTGAGCAGCACGAAGACTCCGGCAGCATAAAGCGCAAGAAAGGTTTCCTCTTTCGCGCCGAACAAAAAGAAGCAAAGGCTTACCGTGCCGATCAGAATCCATACGGGCAGGGGCGCTACGTCATAGCTGTTCCGTTGGCTTAGGCGCGGCGGGATGTAATGGCGAAATCCAAGGCCTAGCGCGAGGTTTTGGATGCCTTGCGCGGCGGCGGCGCAGGCGGAGAGCAGCACGACGATCCCGATCAGCGTGCCAAGATGCGAGGCCCATGGCGGGAAGAGAAAATCCATGGCCTGTGTGAAGACGGAGACATGCTCGTGCAGCGGGTCGGCATGCGCATGGATCATAGGGCCCAAAACCAGCATGGCGGCCATGGTGGTACCCATGACGATCATGAGGCTGCCGAAAGCCTTACGGCTGCGCTCGGCGCGTGTGCCGTCATAGGCGGCGACGAGATTGGCAAAGACCTCTATGCCGGTCATCAAGGCCAAAATACGCGCGTATCCGGCAAAGGTAACGTTAATATAGGAGCCGTGCTGGCCGTCACTATCGGCAAAGGAAAAGGCTTGGAGGTTAAAGTCAGGCAAGTGAAGGCCGGTTTTAAACAGCGTCAGCGCGACCATGCTCCATAAAAGCAGCAGCACGGCGGCAGTGGCCGGTCCAAAGACTCGTACCGAGACTTTGGGGCCCAGATTGACGATCCAGCCGATTAAAAAGCTGAGCGCCAGCGCCAGAAAAACTCGGTACTGAAATCCGGCGACAGTGTGGTTCAGGATATTAAACCGGTCCGCGGCAAAGGTGACGAGCGCCGACATGCTGACAAGGAAGGTCAGCGTATATTCGATGACGGTAATGCCTGCGTTGATTTTAACGGCCCAACTGCCGAACTCTTCTTCGGCAAGGCCGCTGCCGCCGCTGCCGTCCGTGACCCAGCTCATGACCTGCCGGTACATCAGCGAAACCATCACGACTGTGAAGACGGCCAGCCAAAGCGTCGCGCCAAACGTGATGTCGGCGACGCCAGCTAAAATAATCAGTTTGAGAAAGGGACCGAAAACGTAAAGAGGCGAGGTCGCCGGATCGCCGCCACCAGCCAACGCGCCTTCGAAAGCGTTGGACAATTTACGCGAAATAGGTGCTGACATCGGCGACGGCTCCTCTCTGTGGGAATCGCCACTAGGTTTTCCCTTTTTTCAGGTGCGATTCCCCTGCCTTTTTCGGGAGCCACTAAAGCAGATCGCGGCAAGGTTGAACAGTCCTCTCTTCAAGCAAGATTAATGGGGGGCGGGGCGGCTAAAGAATGTGGGCTTGGTTCTTGACGCCTGAATGTAAAAAGCCATTGACCCCAGTGCCGATTTGCCTTTAACCTTTGCCCCGAAGGCGAGCATTTTTGCCTTTGGGGTGTCGTTACCTCTCAAACAGCGGTTAGTCATGTTGGGCCTGTCCGAAAACAGGTTTGTTTTCAGGAGCAGGAACAGTGTGACGTGCAGTGTTGGCCCTTGGTCAGCACCTGCATGGCGTTGCCGTCATAACGCTGCCGACCAGTCTTGTTAGGGCTGGGAGGCAGTGGCGTATGTCCAAGCCTCGCGGCCAAAGGCCTCTGCAATCGTCTGTTTGCGATTAACGAACTCCCAGCCACCAGAGCCTTTTGCTCTGGCGGCTTTTGGCCTCAGGACAGGGAGTTGGACTATGGGACGCCGTAAGCACTATTTCTTATTGCTTTCTTTCGGACTTTTTTTCTTTTTGCATTCGCTCCCTGTTGCTCTGGCAAAAGAACAAAAGGCATCCCCGTCAACCGCCCCTCAACTGACCTGTTTTTCCGTTGAGCCCCCTAAGTCGGAAGTTGGCCGCAAGCGTGAAGACTACCCGACCTGTGATGAATTATGTTCCAAGCAAAAGGCCGTTTGCACCGGCATGCAAAATGGAGGGCTTAATCCACCGGTTACTTGCGCGGATCACGCCTCAAGAGCATGGTCTGTTTGCCGTTGCTGTAGGGTGCGGCCATGAGAAAAGCGCGCCTCATCACGCTTATATTTTTATGCCTTATGGGGACAGTCTCCCCCGTTGCCGCTCGTACAACAGCAACGTTCGGACAAACCTCTGTGGGTGAGCCGTGCGGGCGTTTGGCAAACGGATCGGATTTCGATACGCTGTTCCAGTGCACGTCATCGGCGGCGGGGACCAGCGGCGTTAAACAAACCGCGCCCCTCGTGCTCGGCACCGTGACCGCACCACCCTATACCGCCACGACCTGCGATACGGATAAGGCCGGGATGATCCAATGGACGGGCACTGCGTTTCAGGGATGCGATGGGGCTTCGTGGGTGGATTTAGGCGGCGGAGGCGAGTCCTCCTCCACCTGTGCGACACCGGACGCTTTCAGCTTTACTAACCAAACCGGCGTCGCCCTTAACTCAACCATTACCAGTAACACCGTCACCTTGTCCGGCGACAGCTTTACCTGCGCCGCCATGGCGACTTGTTCCGGTTGCACCAACATCATACGCAATGGCGTTGCCAATGGTACCTCCGCCATTTTTAATGCAGGCGACACCATTGCTTTGCAGATTCTTTCCTCCAGTTCGGCCAACACCGCGAAAACAGCCACCGTCACGGTGGGGAACACACCCTCCGGCACATGGTCGGTGACAACCGATTCAAACAGCCCTGACCCCTTCGCTTTTACGGACCAGACCGGGGTGAATCTCAGTGAAACAATCACGTCCAATACGGTCACCTTGTCCGGCTCGTTTTCAGACCTAACCGCCACCTGCGGGCAGGGCTGTGCGGCCATCTCGCGCAATGGCGGAGATTTCGTCAACACATCGGCCAGCGGGTTTCAACCGGGTGACACCATAGCCATTAGCCAAATATCGGCATCAACCTTGTCCACGGCAAAAACAGCAACGGTAACCCTTGGAGGAACGACCTCTTCGACATGGACGGTAACAACGTTAGCCGATCCCTGCGCTGGAACACCGGCAGTGGGAACGGTCTGCGCGAACGGCATGGTCTATGCGGGCATATCGCCGACGTATGCGAATGTTGCCATGTACACCACGCGGTGTGATGCCGGACAGGTATGGAACGGCTCAAGCTGCACCGGCACGCGAACAACCATGAAATGGAGCGTTGGGGCCTCGATTGCGACGGGGATCACGTCATATTATTATGGTGAAACCAACACGGATTCTCTTTATGCCCTGAATGCGAATGCCGACGGGCCTTATACCGCCGCAACCTATTGCCACGATCTAACCCAAT
>JBFWLD010000126.1:0-6218 GCA_050252315.1 Bdellovibrionales bacterium | reverse complement strand
GATGGTGGTTTCCGTCCGGGCGTGTTTCATCAAAAATCTGCGCCTTGGCGGCGGCATCGGTAATATTCGCTTCGATCTGCGAAAAAAGGGGGTCGTTGGCTAGGTTGCCTTCGGTTTCGCGGCTGGCCGCATAGGTCATGGCGTCGATTCCGACCACACGCGCCAAGCCGTTTTGGCGGAGATAACGGCAAAGGGCTGAGCCAATGAAACCGGCGGCACCGGTTACGATAAGCGTTTGCATCTAAAAAGGGTCCTTTGACAAAATGGTTTGACCTTCTACTATTAGGCGAATTTTGCTGGTAATGTAACCGCAAAGTCAGACCCACACCGAAAAGGAACCTGCCAATGTCGGCGCAGACTCTTACCTCCGTGATCATGGTTACCTATCACACCGGCCCTGTTTTGGAAGCGGCGATCAAGGCGATTTTAGCACAGACGGCGAATGTTGAACTGATCCTTGTCAATAACGGTAACCCGCCGGAAGTTGAAGAAAAGTTGATAGAGCAGTTTAAAGAAGACCCCTGTGTGCGCGTTATGACCGGGCATGGCAATGTTGGCCTTTCCAAGGCCGTTAATTTGGGCGCTCGCGTTGCGCGCGGGGAGCATTTGTTCCTGCTTAATCCTCGGTGCTGCATCCAGCCGGATGTTGTGGCGCGTCTGGTCGAGCAGGGGCAGGCGATTAAAGAACCTTATGTGTTGGGCTGCCGTTTGATGGATTCGCGCGGTAAAGAGACGAAGAGTTCTCGGCGGGCGATCCTGACCCCCCAAACGGTTTTGATCGAATCGTTGGGGCTTTATCGCTTTTATCCGAAGCTGCGTCTGCGGTTTCATGAAGAGCCTGTGCCTGAGAAGGTCTCTCCGGTACCGGCGATTAGCAGTTCGTGTATGTTTTTGTCCCGTAAGAGTTTTTTCGATATGAAAGGGTTTATCGAGCTTTTTGAAACCCATATTGCTGGAATGGATTTTTGCCACCGCTTTTTGTGCTCCGGCGGTACGGTCTATTTTGTTCCGGATATTGAGATTGTTTTGGCGGATAAACAAACAAAGGTCGATCGGATTCAGCTTGAAAAAGATCGTGCTCGGAACCTTGTGTGCTATTTTCATGAGAATTTCAGCGATCGCTTTTTTCAGCCCCTTTTGTGGTCGCTTTATGCCTTTATATGGTTAAGGGCTGGCATCCGGATGTTTATTTGATCTATAAGTGTGGTACTATAATACCATAGCCGATTTTTTGGCTTGAAAGCTTATTTTGCGTTGACTCATGGCACGCCAATGCGTACAAAACGCTCCTCATCCCGCAGTTGCCGTCGTCTTTGTTTTTTGACGGGCTGCATGCTTGAAAGGATAAAGAATGGCTGGGAAGATTTCATTGACCAAGCGGAGCGTTCAGACGAAGAGCTTCGCCGCCAAACATGGCGAGCAAGACAAGAATTGGATCTTGTTCGATGCCGAAGGCGTTATTTTGGGTCGTTTGGCTGCTGCGATTGCGATGGCTTTGCGTGGCAAGAATAAGCCGACTTTTACACCGTCTGTCGATTGCGGTGACAATGTGATTGTCATCAATGCCGAGAAGGTCGCAATGACCGGTAAGAAGGCGACGGATAAAGAGTTTTTCTATCACACCGGTTAT
Organism: Bdellovibrionales bacterium; assembly: GCA_050252315.1. GTDB lineage: Bacteria > Pseudomonadota > Alphaproteobacteria > UBA9219 > UBA9219 > UBA8914. The sequence goes on along the minus strand of JBFWLD010000126.1, from coordinate 4,588 downwards.
GCTGGCGGCATTAAGGGGCGTACACGCGCCGCTATCCTCGCTGGAAAGTTTCCCGAACGCGTGATCGAGAAGGCCGTTGAACGTATGCTGCCGCGCGGTCCGTTGGGGCGTCGCCAGCTTGGCAATCTTAAGGTCTATGCCGGTGCCGAGCATCCGCATGCGGCCCAAAACCCGACGAAGATCGACTTCGCCGCCGCCAATTCCAAGAATAAGAGGAACAAGTAATCATGGCTACGACACGAAAAGCTTCCCTTTCCGGGATCAAGGCGGCTGTCAAGGACGCTGCAGCCGAGGCTCCGGCCACGGTTGAAACCAAGGCCGTGACGGAAACAACCGAAACCCCTGTTAAGCGCGAACGCAAGGTTGACCAATATGGTCGCGCCTATGCTACCGGTAAGCGCAAGAATGCGATTGCTCGCGTTTGGCTCAAGCCGGGCAGCGGTAAGATCATTGTCAACGGTCGCGATATCTCTGTTTATTTTGCGCGCCCCGTTTTGCAAATGATCGTCAATCAGCCCTTTGCTGTGGTAGATCGTAACGCTCAGTTCGACGTAATGTGCTTGGTCACCGGCGGTGGTTTGTCCGGGCAGGCCGGTGCCGTCAAGCATGGCATTTCCAAGGCCTTGGCTGATTTCGAACCGGATCTTCGCGCACCGCTTAAGGCTGCTAAGTTCCTGCGTCGCGATGCTCGTGTGGTCGAACGTAAGAAGTATGGTCGCGCCAAAGCGCGTAAACGCTTCCAGTTCTCCAAGCGTTAAGCTTTCGAGACAAAAGATCAAAAGGGGGCCTTCGGGTCCCCTTTTTTTATTACATTTGTTTCAGAAGGACCATCTTTTGGTTGATGGCTTCATTCACAGCTTCGACGGGAATGGCGCGCATTTCATCGCTCCCAAAGGTCTGGGCGCGCATGATTGTGCCATGCGTAACTTTAGGGGCCAGCTTTTCGGCAGAGGTCGGGCCAAACAGGGAGACAAGAGGGCAATCGACGGCAGCCAGCATGTGGCTGGTCCCGCTGTCGTTGGTGACGGCGAGATTTAGGCAATGGCCGATGGCCAAGGTTTGCTCGATGGAGATTTTGTCGCTACCCCAGACTTCTTTGGCTTGTAAGGGGAAGATAGCTTCCGGTACGGCGCGGAAGATTTCGTCATAAAGCGTCATTTCATCCGGACCCAGAATGAAGACAGGGGTGCGGTTCATCCGGACCTGAAGTTGCGCAAGTTTGATGAAATTTTCCAGCGGCCATTTTTTGATCCCATTACCTGCGCCGGGGCAAAAGCCGATATAGATTTGGCCTTCGGGCAGGATCCGTCGCGCCTTTTCTAGGAAAGACGTCGGGGCGGGGAGGCGACCAGTAACGGATGGCGCATAGCCTGCCGCAAGTTCAACCATTTGAAGAAGTCTGTCGATTAACTGCTTGGGACGCCTAGAAAGAAGAGAGGGGCGGCGCGAGGAAAACAGATAATGGAAGGCCGGGGCGATAAATAGTTTGTGGGGAAAATGCAGACGTGCCGAAAGTGCCATTTTCCATCGTCCGCGCGTGTCGAAAAGGATGTCGAATATAGGCATGTCCGGCGAAGATTTTTCAATCCATTCAGGTTGTTCGTGGATTTTGTTGAGAAGTGGCTGGATCGTTTCACGCAACGGGCCGCTATAGGCGGTCGGCCCTTGGGTCGTGATCCAATGAATCTCGGCCTGCGGCCATGCGGAACGTAGCGCACGAAGAAAAGGGATTTTGATTAAAGCATCGCCGATAATTTCTCGTCCGGAAAGGACTCCGATGGTTTGTGCGGGGAAAAGGGAGGATTTTGTCATGGCAAAAGGCTTGAAAGGGTTGGCAAACGGGCCCATATAAGGCATTGGTAAGGGGGCGTCTGAAAGGACACTCGTCTGAAAGGATACTATGGCCTCCTCCCGGTTAAAAAACAGGAAATAAATGGATATGAGCGAAACGACCCCCAAAGAAGACACCATGAATCCAAACGAGTCGATGGCTGAAGAGGCGGCTCACCAAGACGAAACTTCTGCTTCGGAAGGGGCGGATGTGGGGAAAGCCCTACAGGAGGAAGTCTCATCGCTCAAGGATCAAGTTTTACGCGCCATGGCCGAGACGGAGAATACCCGCCGCCGTATGAAAAAAGAGGTTGAAGACGCCCAGAAATTTGCTGTCGGCAGCTTCGCTAAAGAAATGCTTGTGGTCGCTGATAATTTTCGCCGAGCTTTGGACGCCGTGCCTCAAGAGGGGGCTAATGGCGAGACGCTCAAGACTTTGGTCGCAGGCGTGGAGGCTACGGAGCGCCAGCTTTTGGCGACGTTCGAGAAATTCGGCATAAAAAAGCTGGATCCGATGGGCAAGCCGTTCGACCCCCATCTACATCAGGTCATGATGGAACAAGAAGACCCGTCCAAACCTGCGGGTATGGTCGTGCAGGTGCTTCAGCCCGGCTATATGATTCATGATCGTCTGTTGCGAGAAGCGATGGTCGTTGTGGCCAAAGGCGGCCCGGCTGCGCAAAAGGTCGATACCTCGGCTTGAGTCGAGGGCTGTCTTTTTTATAAAAATGCGTTTTTTGCGGATGGGAACGCATTTTTTGGCTTGTATTTCGCGTCAAGCCGAGTATTTTACCGCTTCACCTCGACGTGTGGGGCCATAGCTCAGCTGGGAGAGCGCAACAATGGCATTGTTGAGGTCAGGGGTTCGATCCCCCTTGGCTCCACCATTTGAACTTCCAAGGAAGTTCAAAGAAGTTCAAAAAGCCCAGCAAATCAGCCAAAAAATGACGGTTTAGCGTCCAGTACCGACCAGCGAAAATCGCTGGCATCCGGGGGTATTTGGGGGTACGATTTCTCGAACATACCCCCAGCGCGTTCGAGATACCCCCACTATGGCCCTGACAGACGTTGCCATAAGAAATGCGAAACCCAAGGATAAGGCTTACAAGCTTTATGCTGGCGATGGCCTGTTGATCCTGATCACGCCTGCCGGGGGCAAGCTGTGGCGGCAGAAATACCGCTTCGACGGTAAGGAGAAAGTCCTTGCCTTGGGGTCTTACCCCTTCGTGTCCCTTAAAGAAGCCAAGGAACGCAGCTTCTATGCCCGCAAAGAGATTTCTCAAGGAATTGACCCGGCGGTCAAAAAGAAAGCGGCCAAAGAGGCAAAGGTTGGCGGCGGCCCCGACTCTTTTGAGAACGTAGCGCGGGAATGGATCGATTCACGATCTACGCTTTGGGCCGCGTCTCATACCAGCAAGATCATCCGGCGGCTTGAGCTGGACGTATTCCCTTGGATAGGCAAGCGCACCATTTCCGAGATTACCCCTCCCGAGGTCTTAACGGTTTTAAGACGGATCGAAAACCGTGGAGCCGGTGACACGGCGCACAGGGCTTTGCAGAATTGCGGCCAGATTTTCAGATATGCCGTTGCAACGGGCCGGGCACCACGCGACTGCACAGCGGATCTAAGGGGTGCCCTCTGCCCCGTGCGGGATGGGCACTTTGCCGCGATAACCGACCCAAAGAAGGTGGGTTCGGTTCTGCTCGCCATCGAAGCGTACCAAGGCAACACCGTCACGAAATGCGCAATGCGAATTGCACCGCTTGTTTTTGTGCGCCCCGGCGAATTGCGCAAAGCGGAATGGGCCGAAATAGATTTTGAAGAGAAACAATGGAACATTCCGGCAGAACGCATGAAAATGCGGGAGCCGCATATTGTCCCTTTGTCGCAGCAAGTCCTCGCGATTTTGGCTGAGCTTCATCCGCTCACGGGCGAAGGAAAGTATCTTTTTCCAAGCGCCTTGACCGATACGCGCCCGATGAGCGACAACACAATCCTAACGGCTTTCAGGCGCATGGGCATTTCCAAGGATGAAATGACAACGCATGGCTTTCGAGCAATGGCGCGAACGATCCTGGACGAAGTGCTTCACGTCCGCCCCGATTATATTGAACATCAACTCGCCCATGCCGTCCGCGACCCCAATGGCCGCGCCTATAACCGCACCGCTCACCTCGAAGAGCGCAAAAAGATGATGCAGAAATGGGCGGATTATTTGGACAGTTTGAGGTCAAAGATAAGGTGATCTATGTAGATTTTGTCCGTCCTACAGGATAGGGTTGTTGGAGGATAAATATGTTCTCTGTGAGTGAGGGGGGGGGTGAAAACCAAATGCCACTATTGCCAAAATCACGAGCGGGGTCACAGCTTAAGATCAAACAATACCCTGTGGAATTTAATTTTTGGCCTGTCTATCAGAGTGGAAGACGGGATGGCCTAGAGTCAAAATTATTTGTCTCAAATCCATGGGCCATTATTCGTTCCAGCATTAATAGTGACTGCCCGGCAAGTTCACGCGAACAGGCACTGGCTTTTTTGGAGCAAGCTGAATATTACTTTCGAACTGCAAACAATTCAGATGCGACCGCAGCTAAACCCGTTCTCCTATATTACTCATTTTTGAATCTCGTAAAAGCTTTTGTCCTGAAGAGTAGTACACGAAAAGAATACAGTTATGAGGCATATCATGGCCTAAAAGTTAAGCTTGGCGCGCTTCCGGGAACGACACCACCAACGAATATGAGATTTGAAGAACTT
>JBFWLD010000125.1:0-6282 GCA_050252315.1 Bdellovibrionales bacterium | reverse complement strand
GTGGTCGATTAAGGCCAAAAGCGGGTCCCAGAAATTATTGACGTTGTAGATCAGGATCGGCTTGGTGTGCAGCGCGATTTGTTTCCATGTCATAATTTCGAACAGCTCATCCAGCGTGCCGAATCCTCCCGGTAGCGCGACAAACGCGTCCGCTTTTTCCGCCATCATGCTTTTGCGTATGTGCATATTATCGACGACGTGCATTTCCGTCAGGCCCGGATGCTGAATTTCATGCGAACGGATGTGTTCGGGGATGATGCCAATAACTTCGCCGCCTGCATTCAGGGCTGCGTTCGCGGTTAGGCCCATCAAGCCGACCAGACCTCCGCCGTAAATGAGTCGAAGTTTATGCTGCGCTAGGGTACGGCCTACGTCCTGTGCGGCGGTTTTATAAAGCGGGGCCACATGAACCGAGGAGCCGGAATAAACGCATACGGATTCAATCGTCAATGTACTGTCCTAACTGTGTTTTGTTATATTATAGTCATTTCACTTAAGAATGGCCCATGGCTGCAAATCGCCTTTTCCCATCGGATCGGCTGCGCACGTACTAAGTGTACGCTTACGCGCCTCACCTCGTTAAAAGACACTTTTCGCCTATGTTCCATTCTTAATTAAAACAACTATAAAGCGGGCGGAATCATAGGCCATGCCTATGAAAATTACAAATATTCTCCAATAAGCCGGATAAAGGGGCGGGCTTCTTGGATAAAGCGAATGACGGGCTCAAAGATGTAATTAGGGGAAGGCGGGGTTTCTATCTTATAGCTGGCTGTCACGACGATCCGCATGTCCACGCTGACTCCAATTTTAACGTGTGGCAGTACATGCGAGGCTTCGACAATCCGGATAAGCGCCATGCGCCGTTCATACGACGTAATGGAGAAAGGCAGATATCCTAATGTTGCCCACAGGATCAGTTTGTCTTCTTCCTGTTCGCTTTGGTTTGCTGCATTTAGGGGGATGCCGTCAACCTCGAAAACGAGGTCGCTGATCTTAGGGACTTTTATGTGTTTGATGAAGTGTTCGGGCTCGTCAAAAAAGGAAAATACCCCTATGGCTTGTGGGGGTGGTTGCGGGCCCTGAAAACGGCCATTAGGCGTCGATGAAGTGAGCATACGACTTCGGCAAAGTGGACAAAATGCCAAGCTATTATAATCGAGGATATTTAACAGGTCTTTAATGCCCCAAACAGGGCTTTGCAAATGACTTTCTTTTGGGTAGCCTGCATGCCTTACCTTTTTTCTTGAGGAAAGCGACTCATGACCCCTTCTGGACCTTTATCTTTCGTTCATCCCGCCGGTTGGCCTTTTATTGCTATTGCTGTCGGGATTGCTGTGGTGCTCTTTTTGCTGGGCGGCGTGCCCTTTATGGTCGGCCTGATCCTTTTGGGCTGGGTCGTTTATTTCTTTCGCGATCCTAAACGCGTTACCCCTGTACGTCCGGGCCTGATTGTGGCTCCGGCGGATGGCCGTGTCGTGATGATTACCGACGTGGTGCCGGAGCCCGATTTGGGCCTTGGCGAGGAGCCGCGCACCCGTGTCAGCATTTTTCTGAATATTTTCGACGTGCATGTTAATCGTAGCGCTGTGGATGGCGTGGTTAAGCATGTTGATTATCGTCCGGGTAAGTTTTTGAATGCTTCTTTGGATAAGGCCAGCGTGGACAACGAACGTAATGCCTTGGCCATTGAGATGACGGGCGAGCATCCTTTTGCCGGACAAAAAATTGGCGTGGTGCAGATTGCGGGTCTGATTGCCCGGCGTATTTTATGTACGGTCAAGCCTGGGGATACGCTTAAGGCTGGGGAGCGGTTCGGGATGATCCGCTTTGGCAGTCGCACGGATGTGTATTTGCCCAAGGGCATGAAGCCGTTGGTTTGCGTCGGTCAACGCATGGTCGGCGGCGAGACGATCATGGCCGATGCCACAAGCGCGGAAGAGCAGCGCTTGGGCGAAGTTCGTTGAGATTCTGAACTGCTTTCTAAGACTAAATAAGGAGAGAAACGGTGCGAGAATATCCTTTGACGCGGCTTTTGCCGAATATGCTGACGATCATGTCTCTTTTCGGCGGGCTGACGGCGATCCGCTTTGCCATGCAGGAGCGCTGGGAGGCTGCGGCTTTGGCCATCGTCATTGCCAGCGTCTTCGACGTGTTGGACGGGCGCGTGGCCCGGATGCTGAACTCGACCAGCAAGTTTGGCGCGGAGCTGGATTCTTTGGCGGATTTGACAAGCTTTGGCGTGGCGCCGGGCCTCGTGCTTTACCTTTGGGATATGCAACATGGCGGCGGGTTTGCTTGGGCTGCCGTGTTGGTTTTCGCTTCGTGCAGCGCTTTGCGCTTGGCGCGGTTTAACACCATGCTGGAGGATTTGAACGCGCCCAAATGGACCAAGGGCTATTTTACCGGTGTGCCTGCGCCTGCCGGGGCTGGGCTGGCCATGCTGCCTTTGTTCCTGTTCCTCGAATTCGGGGAGGCTGTGCGCGTGCCTGCCTCGATTTTGGCTGGGTGGATGGTGATTTGCGGCGCTTTGATGGTTAGCCGTATTCCCACTTTGGCTATGAAGGGAAGGCGCGTTTCCCCGCTTTTTGTCGGTCCGATCATGGCGGCTGTTTGTGTTTTGGTCGCCGGTGTTTTTACGAATACATGGCTGACCTTGTCCGTGGCTGCTGCCGTTTATGTTCTGCATATTCCTTACGGCTGGATTAGCTATCGCCGCCGCGAGATCAAAGAAAAAGAAGGAAAAGTATAATGCTTAAAACGGTTGTCGTTCCCAAGCCCAAGGGTGGGCAGATCGAAATTGCCAATGACAAAAAGCTGACCCTTATCGCCGGTCCCTGTCAGATGGAGTCTCGCCAACAGGCTTTGGAAATGAGCGCGGCGCTGGCCGAGCTTGGGCGCAAGATGGATGTTTCGATCATTTACAAAACCTCGTTCGATAAGGCGAACCGTAGTTCGATTAAAACACAGCGCGGCATGGGGCTTGAGGCGGCGCTGCCGATTTTGGCCGAGGTGCGTGAAAGCTCGGGCCTGCCTGTTCTGACCGATGTGCATGAAACGATCCAATGCGGGCCTGTTGCCGAAGCCGTCGATGTTTTGCAAATTCCCGCTTTCCTTTGCCGTCAGACCGATCTGCTGCTGGCGGTAGGCAAGACGGGTAAGGCGATCAATGTCAAGAAAGGGCAGTTCCTCGCACCATGGGACATGAAGAATGTCGCCGAGAAGATTGCTAGCACCGGTAACGAGAATTTGATGCTGTGCGATCGCGGGACGAGTTTTGGCTATAACACGCTTGTGTCCGATATGCGCGGCCTGCCGATCATGGCCGAGACGGGCTATCCCGTTATTTTCGACGCGACGCACTCTGTGCAGCAGCCCGGCGGTAAGGGCGAGTGCAGCGGTGGCGAACGCCGGTTCGTTTCCACTTTGGCGCGGGCGGCTGTGGCTGTCGGCGTGGCCGGGGTTTTCCTTGAGACGCATCCCGATCCGGATAAGGCCCCGTCCGACGGGCCGAACATGATCGCTTTTGCCGATTTTCCGGCGTTGATTGAGATGCTTCTTTCGTTCGACGCTCTGAGTAAGCGCCTGTCCTGATCTTTTAAGAGTAATTTGATGGCTTCGAGCAACCCAGAACCGATGGACTCGCTGGCGGAAGATTCTTATGAAGTCCGCCGCGCGAAGATGCTGGAACGCAATAAGGGACGTGTCTGTCTTACGCCGTTTGAGCGGCTTGATGTTTGGCCTGACGGGTCTGCCGTTCAATGCTGTACGGACTGGATGGTCGGCACGCCTATTATCGGCAATATCGAGAAACAGCCGATGGAGGAGATTTGGAATTCTCCGGTTGCTAAGGAAATTCGGAAGTCCGTTGTCGATGGTACTTTTTCACGCTGTACGGAACGGTGCCCCGTTTTGGCCGCCGGGACGTTGTGCAAGATTGAAGACGTGCCGCCTCACCTTAAGGAAGCTGTCGCCGCGCCTTTGGAGGATATGAAAATTCGGCCAGCCTTTATCAAGGTCGTCAATGATTATAGCTGCAATCTTCAGTGCCCTTCCTGCCGCGATAAGGTTTTTGTCACTAATCACGCGCGCTCCGAGGAAATTGCTGCGGCCAATATGCGCAATATCTATCCGCTTCTTGAGACGGCGCGCGCTTTGGATATTCTCGGTAATGGCGAGGCGTTGGTCAGTCGCGCCAGTATGCGCTTGTTGCAGGCCATTGATCCGGTGCTGCACAAAAACCTGACCATTCAGCTTTTGACAAATGGAACCTTGTTTACGCCTAAAGCGTGGGAGCGGTTGAAGAATCTTCATTCGCTGAATATTCGTCTTTATGTTTCGACGGATGGTGTGACAAAGGCGACGTATGAGAAATTGCGACGCGGCGGCAAGTGGGAGGTTTTTAACGACAATCTTGCTTTTATTGCGCGGTTACGGCGGGAAGAGCAGATTAATCATTTGATGCTGAATTTTACTGTCCAAGCCAGTAACTTTCGCGAGTTGCCTTTGTTCGGTGAGTTTGCCGCTCGGTATAATGCCGATCGCGTGGTGCTGTTTCGCCTCAGCCCATGGCCGCATATGGCTAAAGAACTTTTTGATGCCGAGAATATTTTTGATCCTGCGCATCCGGACCATGCGGAATTTTTGGATGTTGTGCGCGGGTTTGAGGGGCATCCTCTGGTTGAGATCGGCCCGCTTGCGCCTTTTCGGTGAGGGCGCGGGGAGAGGACCCCTCCCCGAAAATGCCAAGGCATTTTCGACCCTCCCGCAAGGGGAGGGTGGTGGGCCTGCACAAAGGTCGAGGGTGGTTAGGCCTGCACAAACGGCGGGGTGTGGGAAGAAAAGTCGATCAGAAAATAAAAACGATCCAAGCAAAAAACAAGCGATCAAACTAAAATGCAAAAATAAAGAAAATGGGATTCCGGATCGCCCCTGAAAAAGGGGCGTCCGGAAGGACAAATGTTGGGGATGGGTTCTTTAATGGAGAGCTGGATTAGGAATGGAGAGCTGGATTAGGGGGGGCGCATAAAATCCTCGGATCGGGATAAATGGTTTGGGTTTGGGGCTGGATCCCGTTTTGCGGGCGGGATGACGATGTTTTTGTTACGCCTTTCGATCCCATAAGGTTATCGCTCTGGGGAAAGTTTTGCGGGAAGACGTTGGGGTGAGGAGGAGTGGAGCCTGACCCTAAACAATGCCAGCGCGGAGTAGATCGTGCAGGTGCAAGATGCCGACCGGTTGGCCGGAATCGTTGACCACGAAGACTTGTGTGCGGCTCGTTTCGTTCAGGCGCTTAAGCGCTTCGGCGGCCAGAAGATCCGGAGGGATGACCATCGGGTCGGATGTCATCAGCTCTTCTGCCTTTTTTTGCAGCAGGTCGTCGCCCATATGACGTCGCAGGTCGCCGTCCGTTATCATGCCTTTCAATTTTCCTGTGGAATCCATGATCCCGGCGCAGCCAAAGCGTTTTTCCGTCATGACGACCAGTACATGGTTCATGGTGTCGGTTGTTTGGGCTAAGGGGATGTCGTGGCCCGTATGCATTAGGTCTTTGACGCGCAAAAGCTGTTGGCCCAGCTTGCCGCCCGGATGGAAATTGCCGAAATCTTCTGCTGTGAATCCTTTGCATTCCAATGCAGCGACAGCCAGTGCATCGCCGAGAGCCAAGGTCATGGTTGTGGATGTTGTCGGCGCAAGGCCTAAGGCGCCTACCTCCGGTTGGTTCGGCAAAAGAAGCAGAATGTCCGACGCTGTGGCCAGCGCGCTTTCTTCGCGGCGTGTGATGGCGATCAGAGGAATGGAGAAGCGGCGCGTGTAGGCGATGATGTCGCCGAGTTCTTTGGTTTCTCCCGAGTTGGAGATGGCGATGACGACGTCTCTTTCAAGGATCATGCCTAGATCGCCGTGGCTGGCTTCACCCGGATGCACGAAGTAGGCAGGCGTTCCTGTGGAGGCCAGTGTCGCGGCGATTTTGCGGGCGATGTGGCCGCTTTTGCCCATGCCTGTGACGATGACTCGGCCTTGGCATTTCAGCATGGTTCGTACGGCTTCGGCAAAGCGTTGGTCGAGCTGCTCGGCTTGGTTTTTGAGAGCTTCGCTTTCGGCGTTAAAGACGTTGCGGGCGCTGGCTAGAATGAGGGTGTCGTCTGTGGTGAACTTGGTCGGGGCGTTCATGGGATGCTGTGTCCTTGTTTGGGAAGGTTTTTATATAAAACAAAGGGGTGGGGGGTACAAGCTCAGATCGAAATCAGGACCCCAATAGTGGGCCTGATAACGAGAATC
>JBFWLD010000124.1:0-6327 GCA_050252315.1 Bdellovibrionales bacterium | reverse complement strand
TAGAATCGCGCAACGCCTGCTGTTTTGTCCGCTCCCCAAATTGGATTAGCTGTTGCTGTTGCGTCTGTTGGGCTTGTCCCCCAATACATTCCCCATTTATTGTCGCCGCCACCGGAGACGAGCAAATCGCCAGCGGAATTGGCGGCAAACACACCGTTAACCGATAAGCTGCGTGTTGCGGTTAAATCGCCATTGCTGTTAACGGTTACGGGGGCGCAGTTAATACCGGCTCCAACGTCATTTGAATCGCCTGTATAGACCAAAACAGAGGCGGTTTGGCTGCCAGCGCAGATTGTTTCGCTATTCATTTCCGTTGGAGGAAGCATGGAAATAGGGTCTGCAGAAGCCGCTGGTGAGAAAGCCATGAATGCGGACAGTAACAAAAAGGATCGAAAAAGGGCGGGAGGGGAAGACATGTTGATTCCATTAGGTTGAATGGAGGAATTAAAGACTGACTCTTTGAGAGCTTTGATATTTAAGTACATTCTTTCTTTTAAATTACTACATATCAATTTGGGTTCAAGCAAGAGTTTACTTGCCCTATTGTTTTTAAGGTGGGGCATAGGGGAACATTTGACGAATACGCGCAATCGTGTAGATTGGGCGCTCGGCGGCGGTTCTGCTTGCCTGATTTGACCGAATAAAGGGTTTAAGAGGCTATCATATGGAAAATAAAGGAATAGAAGCTCCGTTGTTAGGGGCAATGATGCAAGGGAAACGCGGTTTGATCATGGGGGTCGCCAATGATCGTTCTATTGCGTGGGGGATTGCTCAGGTTTGTGCGGCCCATGGCGCAGAGATTGCTTTTACCTATCAAGGCGAAGCGCTTCAAAAACGTGTCATGCCTTTGGCTCAGTCCGTCGGGGCTTCGATTATCGCACCGTGCGATGTGACGGACGAAGATAGCTTGGATCGTCTTTTTGCCATGTTGAAGGAAAAATGGGGCAAGATTGATTTTATCGTTCATGGCATTGCTTTTTCGGATAAGAACGAGCTGGATGGGCTTTATGTGAATACGTCCCGCGCGAACTTTCTGAAATCTATGGATATTTCCTGTTACTCTTTGACGGCAGTCGCGCAACGCGCCTTGCCGTTGATGAGCGAAGGGGGCAGCATTTTGACGCTTACCTATATTGGTGCCGAGCGGGTGATGCCACATTATAATGTGATGGGGATTGCCAAGGCTGCGCTGGAGACAAGCGTCCGCTATTTGGCCGTTGATTTGGGGCCGAAAAATATTCGTGTGAATGCGATTTCAGCCGGACCGATCAAGACCTTGGCGGCCAGCGGAATCGGCGATTTCCGCTACATCATGAAATGGAACGAGATTAATGCTCCTTTGCGCCGCAATGTTACGACGATTGAAGTCGGACATACGGCTCTTTATCTTCTTAGCGATATGGGGGCGGGCATGACGGGCGAGGTTTTACACGTTGATGCCGGGTATCACACGGTGGGCATGATGGCGGTCGAGCAGGCGGATGCCGTTACCGAGCTTCTAAGCGGATTTACCACGAAGTAACGAAAAGATAGGTGTTTTATGGCAAGCAACAGTTTCGGGTCTGTGTTCAGGTTCACCACATGGGGAGAAAGTCACGGGCCTGCTGTCGGCGTTGTCATCGACGGCTGTCCGGCTTGTCTGCCGTTGACCGAGGCGGATATTCAGCCATGGCTGGATAAGCGTCGTCCGGGGCAGTCCAAGCTGACAACCCAACGACAGGAAGCGGATCGCGTACGAATTCTTTCCGGGACGTTTGAGGGGAAAACCACCGGTACCCCAATCAGTCTGGTGATTGAGAATACGGATCATCGCTCCAAGGATTATGGCGAGATTAAAGATAAATTTCGTCCCGGTCATGCGGATTACGTCTATCAAGCCAAATACGGTATTCGCGATTATCGCGGCGGCGGTCGGGCTTCGGCTAGAGAAACGGCCTGTCGCGTGGCGGCGGGCGCTGTGGCTCGCAAGATTCTAGGCGAGTCGATCCGAATTCGTGGAGCCTTGGTTCAGGTAGGTCCGCATATTGTTGATCGTTCCGAGTGGGATTGGAATGAGGTGGAGAATAACCCTCTTTTCAGTCCCAATCCCAAAGCCGCTGTTTATTGGACCAATTATCTTGAGGAAATCCGAAAGGCAGGCTCCTCGGTCGGCGCGGTCGTTGAGTTACATGCGTCCGGCGTTCCTGTCGGTTGGGGAGATCCCCTGTATCACAAGCTTGATGCCGAAATTGCTTATGCGTTGATGTCCATTAACGCTGTCAAGGGAGTCGAAATCGGCAGCGGGTTCGCTAGCGCTGCGATTACCGGTGAGCTAAATGGCGATGAAATGCGTGCCGGTGCGGATGGGGCCCCGATTTTTTTATCTAATCACGCCGGTGGTATTCTGGGCGGCATTTCGACGGGACAGGACCTTGTCGTGCGTTTTGCGCTTAAGCCGACCAGCTCGATTTTAACCTCGATGCAGACCATTGATGTTCACGGGCAAAATACGGAAGTTTCTACCAAAGGACGGCATGACCCTTGTGTTGGCATTCGTGCGGTTCCGGTCGGCGAAGCAATGCTTGCTTGCGTCCTTGCCGATGCGATGCTTGGCTCTAAAGTTTTTAAATAAGACGTCCGAATACGGGGGTGTACTTCCGGGGGGTCGTTTCGAAAAAGATAAGGCGATCCTTATCTTTCAACGACTTTTTTGTAAAAGGTTAACCTCTTGGCCCTTGCCTAAAAAGGGCGGTTGGGCTATCTTTGAATGCAGACAACGATAGGGAAAACAAGCGTTGCAGGGGTATGCATGTCAGGCTTTGAAAATATCAAGCCCTCTTATGATGAATGGATGTACTGGACCCAAGTGGTCGTGGATCGTTTGACAACGATTTCTCATGTTTATTCTAACCCGCCTCATCCGGAGATTTTTATCGCGGAAAAAGAGCGACAGGAAAAGTTGGATGATACCGTTGTCGTCATGCGTCGGCTGCATGAACTTACGGATGCCTTCGAACTGGATATTCCCAAAGAAGCCGCCGATGTCGCTGAGCGAGAGGCTGCTCTAATTTCTCAGCTACAACCGGCCTTTCAGGCTGTTATGGAGCGGCTCCCCCAATGGTCGAATGATATGCAGCGGCTTTTAAGGTCGCCTTGGATGAACCAGTGTGAAGGAAAGCTGGCAACCATCCTTTTTCGTGGACAGGATGGACGCTTGAAGGAAGGTATCGGCAGCGGCATGGTTGAGCATGGCCGATTGCCCGCGCAGATTGCCGAGATGCTGGATCGCGAAGCCGCAGGCGGCGATCGCGCGCCACGGGTTGAGAAGCCCCGTTTTGCCGATGCGCGGATGCGCCGGGAAGAGGTGGCTCGTTTGTGGGCAAAACATAATAGTGCGTTTTTGCGTACCGCTGGGCGCATGGACTGATAGTTAAGGGTTTATAAATGGCGCAAACTTATACACAACGTGCCCCGTTTAACGATTGGTGGTACTGGTCGGAATGTCTCGTAAAACGGTTTCGTACCATTTCCGAAATTTATAAAGAAAACGGCGAGATGGAACGCAGCCAAACTGCGTCTGAATGGGCGCGCAAGCTCAAGGATAATTGTATGGTTCCCGTGATGGAGGCTCGCAAGGGCATGAACACGGATGAGCAAAAAGAAGCTGTCAAAAAACTGGAAGAAGAATCTATTTTTAACGCCGCTCAAATGTTTCGCGATTTGCTAACGAATCTGCCCTTTATCTCGACGGCCATTCAGGACTTCCTCTATGTTAACTGGGAAGAATGCAAATGGCCGGATGAGGATGAGGATAAGGACCAATATGACGAAGAAACCGGTCTTTTAATCAAAAAGAAGAAAAAAAGAACAGACGGCGATACGCGTGTGATCGAGCTTTTCTCAGGGCCGAGAAACCGTCAGGATGAAGGCATTCGAAGCGGCAAGGTCGAAGATGGGGGCCTGCCCGGCATCCTGTTTAATATGGTTCAGGCAGAAAAGACGTCTTCTAACCGGTCCCCCACCGACTATGGTCAGGTTTTGCAGGCATCGGCGGTTCAGCAATATATTGCGACTTCGACGCAGACCAATCAAAAATGGGAGAATGCCGGGGTTAAAATGAACTTTAAGCCTGGCGGCGCCTTTTGATTACCGGGGGCTTCCTTTCTTGTGTTGGTGGCTTTTAACCAAAAGAGCCGGGCGGCTTTTGGGGGTTGTTTCGTTGAAAAAGATCGTTAAAAACCCCGGAAAGTTCCTTGCGCAAGATCGTAGAGTATGGCAAAACGCTTTCCTCTCACCATAGAAAGCTGCAGTAGCTCAGGGGTAGAGCACGTCCTTGGTAAGGACGGGGTCGGAGGTTCAATTCCTCTCTGCAGCACCATAATTGAGTTGTCGGTACTCAAGAGCCGAAAAAACCTGAAGGGACGGGCGGTTAGCGCGGTTCTAAACCCCTCGTTTTTGCGGTATCTGAGCTTTTCGTCAAAAGCGAGTTTCAGGACTGTTTTTTGGGCTATCAGATCGCCGGAAACCCAAAGTTTCTGCGGATTTTCGAGGAAATTGAGTAAGGTTCTAAAAGTTTCTGATGAGAACTCTGTTATGTTGTTTCGTTAAGAGCGCATGCTAGGCACACCAAGCTTCACACTTACGGGTTACGCACGGCGTAGCTACATATTGGGCGTCATACCTGCAAAATTCGAAAAACATGGACAAACCTTCTTGGCAAGAGCTGGTTTGCTAAAATAGAACCTGTGTTGTGAAAAAGACCATGATAAGGGGGAGATGCTGTTATGCCAAAAAATCTTTGGGTTTTTCATCCATCTCCAAATCTCGTGGAAACCATGGATTCCCTTATCAAGACGGCGGCACCAAAACTAATATACGAAACCATCATCTTCCCCGATCTCTTGAGCCAAGCCATTCAAGAAGGGCTAACGGACTCTGTGCAAACAAAAGTTGAAGAAGCCGTGCTTTCTATGCCGGAGGGATCGGACAATCTTATGCTCTGCACATGTTCAACTATTGGGGGCATCGCCGAACAAATCGGACACCAGAACAGCCGCCAGGTTTTGCGTATTGACCGCCCCATGGGGGAACAGGCTATAAAGACAGGCGGACTTATTGGCGTTTGTGCTGCTTTAGCCAGCACACTAGGCCCTACTGTTGATATGCTTCATGCTATAGCGAAAGAGAAGAGGCATTCCGTCAAAATCAAACCCCTTCTTTGTGAAGGTGCGTGGGAAAAGAAGAAACAAGGAGATGATGTAGGTTATATAAAAGACGTAGCGAATTTTCTTCGAGAAAATTTGCAAGGCTTCAACGTCATTGTGCTAGCACAAGGATCAATGGCTCCTGTCAAGGATATTCTCGGGGCGACAACCGTCCCCATTTTGTCCAGCCCCCAGCTGGCTGTAAATACCGTTTTGACGGTGTTGAAGGGATAACGCGTTAAAGCCCTAACCATTCTTACACTGAAATGATGAGAAAACTTCACGTCATTCAAAAAAGTTCTTGAGCGCCAGACGGCCGATTAAATTGAAGATTATTCAAGATGGCACTCCACCCAACCATCGTGCTAATGACTTCGGGGTCGTCCAAAAGGTTCAAAGTAGCTCCATTTTGGCGCACCATTCACCAGAAGCAACGCTTCGGTGGAGTCAAAAGCTCTTATTCTCCAAGACGTTGTAACTTGTTCTAATGTCTTGAAAATCTCTTCACACAAAACCTCTCTTTTCCCAATTTCTGAAGTGAAGCAAGAAGTTAGTAAGTTCAATTCCACTCAGCCCCCCCTTCCTTTTTCACAAGAAAATCAGTTCTGTTTCAAAGCTGCAAGTAGAAGTACAGGAGGGCGGCGGAGGTTTTGCAACATATCGGGACGTTGCCTCAACGCCTCTGAAGTCGGGCTCGGTTCTCTAAGGGCTGTGATCTGAAATCCTGCCTCAAGCAATCCTGAGACATAAGTTTGTATCGTCCTGTGATGTTTTTCGATTCCTTCAACGAACCATTTTACATGTCTCTGGCCTTCTTCCTGATAATGGTCTAAGGACCAGTACAAAAAGTCTCCGCTTTCGTTCAAAACCCAACCTGTAGGATTTGCCGTACAAACAGGATGTTCGACTGAGAAAACAAAAGAACCCCCATTTTTAAGCCCCTCAAAAACGTGTGTTACAACGGCGTGATAATCCGATACATAATGCAACGCCATCGATGAGACGATAAGATCGAAGGATTGGTTTGGGATGACATATTGCTCCATCGGACTATGTACATATGCAATGCACGAGTCATTCGTCAGGTTTGTTGCCTCTTCAAGCATCTTTGAAGAGGCATCCACTGCAACAACATACTCTGCCC
>JBFWLD010000123.1:0-6367 GCA_050252315.1 Bdellovibrionales bacterium | reverse complement strand
TAAAATACGACGGTTCAACACCACGTCCAAAACATCCACGTCGGCAAGCTGAGCCTTAAAGATGTACCCATATTCATCCGCCAAGGATTGCAAGGAACGGGTGAACTGCATGGACAGATAGCCATGCTGTTGCCGTGCAACCTGAAGATCATACATAGGCTGGTCGGAAGAAGGAGGCCGTTCATTGCCTTCATCATCAAAGGCCGCGTCGATATAGCCCGGCAAAGTGCGCAAATAACCTTGAAGACCGCGAACGATACGTTCCGGCAAGGCGGGATCGCGCGACAGCCGAATAATAGCAGGCAATTCGATATAATCACGCAGCACGCTCACATCGAGCAACAGCCCGGCCTTATCGCGCTTCCATGTCAGCGCAGGCATCAAAGCGCCCATCAAAGCAACGGCACGCTCTTTCCACATCGCGTTATCGCCGCCCGCATCCGGCATCAAACTGACGACCATGTTGGTCAGATACGAAGCGGAACCGTTCGAAAACGGGTTCATGGTATTGGAAACAGCCCCGTTATCCGAGTTCGCGGTCATGTAGTTCAAAACCAGCAAATCGTCATCACGACCAAACCGGCGCGCCAACGCATAAAGCGACGCCCACAAATCGGTATCGGCCTTACCGTCAACATACACAAAGCCGGAACCCCACGTCAGCGAATTGGCGACAATGGATTTCAGCCCTTCGGTTTTACCGGAACCGGTCGTACCGATGAACAGAATGTGGGTACGCGCATCATTGTTGGTCAACCACAGCTCCCGCATATGATCGGGATTGTCGGCCTCATTCACATTCCCCAAATAAAGAATGCCTTCCGATTTTCCCGGCGTATTCTTGCCGGGAGGCTGATTATGAGGGTCCGGCAGCGGCGCTGCGGCTTGAGGCATCTTAAACGGAAGCTCGGCATTCGTGTTAAGAAGCACCCACCGCGCGTAAAAGTAGGTCAACAGCAGCATGGCATCGGTCGCCAGATACATACCGTCAACAGCAATAGTACCAATTCCAAAAACGATCATGACCATGGCAAAACTGCTGGTCTGATTCCAATATTCCTTCAGCCGAACAGAAGCCGGTCGCGCATCGCGCAACAGATTGCGTTGATTAACATAGTGTTTCTTTAAAACGACCATGGTTTCTCCTTCAATCCGCCTGCCACGGCAAAATTTCATCCGCGTTCATCGGAACACCAGGCTGTATTTCCTTCGGCTGAGCGGGGACGGATGATGACTGCGAGGCCGCCGCCGGGGCCGCCGAACCGCCCGGCTGAGGCTCGTGCGCACCGCCGCCAATCAGCATATCGAAGGCCAGCATCAAAAGAAAAACAATGCCCAAAAGCATCAACAACCGACCGAACCATCCGGTTTTGGAGCCTTTCCCCGAAACATTTCCCGCACTAAACAAAGCTTTTTGTAGCACATGATAGGCTTTTTCAGCATCGGGACGTTCTTCGAAATGCGCGATCACAACAAACGCCGCATCGGAAGAACCGACATACCCCAAATCCCATTCGCCTTCATTTTGCACCAATTTCAGCGAATAGTTGAGGAGCTTAGCCATCTCCATCTGCCAAACCAGCGAAGGCAGGCTCCGTTTAAAGGTCGCGATTAAACAAGGCACGCCATTCCATTGAACGATCTTGGCTTGGGCGTCCCTATCCATCCCGATCAGCGCCATCAACATGTCCTTCATACGACCTTCCCCTACCTTTTTACGCCCCTTTGACCGAAGGCTCCTCACGATCCGGAACCTGAACCGGAATATCGCCGCCCATATAAAGATTCAGCGTGACGATCGCCGTATCAAGCCGAGGAATCGGCAACGGCTTTTGCGCCAATTCTTCGGCCATAAAATGAGCGATAGCCCCAGCGCCTTCCGAATGGAAAGAGCGCCGCCCCAGATTGTTCAAAGAATACCACAAATCACGATCGACCGCGCGCAGCCACAAGAACTGGGCCGAAGCCAGAACGCCGCCCATAAAACGCGCCCATTTGAGGATGCTCAAAACCGCCGTCGTTCTGAAAGCATGTTTAGAGGCAATCTCCAAAGCCTTGCCCCCGACCGCCGGATCCTTCAAAATCTGATGGATTTCCTTCATCAATTCGTGCGTCAGGTGATAGCCCTTTTCCGGCGACCAGCAAACGGAAAGCCGCCCTAAAAAGGCATCGCTCTCTTCACGTTTTTGGACGCCCTTAAGCGCAATTGCCGCACACAAGCCTTGGATATAAGGCGGCAAATCCTCATATCCGCTCCAGCGCGGCCCAAGCTGTTGCGAAAAAGCGCGACGTGTCATCTCACGATCCGGCACACCGTTGACGACCGGGATACGATGGAAGGAGAGCCATTCTTCAGGGGCCAGCGGCTCGGCAAAAATCGGCAATTTGTCCGGGATAGGCTGCCCCAAAATCCGAGCGCTAGACTTGGACGGATTAAAATTGACAATCGGCGAAATCACCGGCCAGATCGGCGCCTGCACCTTGATAAAACTCTCCAAGGTGTGCCGTGTCTTAAACCCATTGCGTTTGGAAACGAACAAAGCGAGATAGGCCAGCACCGCGAACACCGGCACCGCAACCCACCGCAGATACCCGTTCAGCAACCGGCTAACAGCGCCTAAACTGTCAACGGTTACGGTGTAATATTTCAAGGCCTCCTGCGTCGGAAGCGCCGGGATCGCCGAAGCGCCGAAACAACCGAGCGTCGCTTCATAGGTGGCTTGGGTTGGCACATTCATACCGACCTCGGCATGGCGCAGCCAAGAAAAACAAGCGGCAGCCTGCCGGTCGAACAAGGAAGGAATCGCAAACTCAGCAAGACGAACATACCGAACGATTTGCAAAAATTGGTCATGGAAGAAGTACCACAAAATCCACGCCGTAGCGCAGAGGATGCAGATAAACATCACCAGTACCATGGTCGCATCTTCGTTATTATTCCCAGCAGCCATCGCCCAAAACTCGCCTTTATCAGAATATTGCGCCAGTATAGCGGCACGAATCCAAAAAATCCTTAACGCCATCAAAGCGTAAGATGGTTGATTTCTACCATATCGCGCCCCCAAAGGACAAGCGGACCCGCCGCCTTGCAGGAAAGGATTTTATTGATATAAATCATATAGATAGGACAAAAACACCCCCATGTTGCCGCCCCTAATAGTTGCAAAAAGAGAGGGAAGCCAAGAAAACAAAGACGCTCTACGCGTTAACGGCTTCTTGCAGCCCCCGCGAGATCCGAATTAACTCTTGAGCCAACTCGTGAATAATCATGGAGGTTGAAACCGCCTCGCCCCCGACATCGCGCTCGCTGCGCTGAACAACCCGACGACGGATTTCCTGACGAGCGGACCCGCCGGGGAAGAACCTCGCCAGAATGGCGCGCGCCTGCGGAGCCCCCAATGTCTCATATAATTGCGTGCGCAAATCGACATCTTCGGCAGAGGTTGACAAAGCCCACAGTTCCATCGGGCCAAGCGTATTAATCAAGTGCTGCTCATAACGCCCTTCATTCGTGCTCAACAGGAAAAGGACGGGAGCCCCGCTGGCCCGCGGCCCGGTCAAGCGATAGCGCATGACCCACCGCGCCGTATCGGACAAGCCGAAACGTTCCGCCGTAGCCGTAATCGCACGTTCAGAGACAGCCGTACCGCAAATCCAGACGCCAGTCGCCATATCGACCATATCTTCGCTAAAATCGTCCAAAAGCTGGGAAGCCAGAACAATCTGCACGCCCCATTTACGGCCCTCACGCATGTCACGAACGACCTGAGCGCGCACGGACTGAGTCTTACTGGTGCGATGGAATTCATCATAACATATCCGCTTCGGACATTCACGAATATCGCGGAGCCGCGCTTCATGATAGGAACGATATTTCTCAGGCATCATCCGAATAGATTCCGGCCCCAGCCACCACGCACGCACCAAGACATGGCGCGCCAGCATGTACATGACCGAGGTTTGACGATCCGCACTGTCATCCCCTTGAGGCGCGACTTCTTGCAAATCGACAGCCGCCACACGCGTGGTCCCGACATCGAACCGCGTAACGGACGCAAGGATAGGAAACTCGCGCACAGCGGAAGCGATCATGCGATCGAACGCATGAATAATAGATTCCGCAGAAGCGCCAATGGATGTCTCCTCCAGCAACGCGCGGATCTGAGGCCGCCGGGCAGCCGTCACAGCGTCCGCCAAAGTCGGAACGGCATGGCGCTGAGCCAGCATACATTCATGGAAAGCACCGACATCGTAAAGGGCATCCACCACATCCCACCAATAAGGATCGACAGGCAAATGAACGTTATGACGGCGTAAAACCTCATCCACTTCGGGCTCAACATTGGTCAAGTAAGGACGCGGCTCGGAGTTAGCGCCATTATCGTCGCGCCAACGATACATTTCATCCACGCAAAGCCCAACAAGCTGAGCCATGCCGTCATAAGGCGTTCGCTGACCGGGAGGCGTACAAAGGAGGGTCAAAAGCTCGGAAAGATAGGCCCGCTCTTCAGGTAAGGGATAGCGGCACCCAAGCTGCGTATCGAACGGATTAACAGCATAATCAGGGGACATTTTGAGCTTGAAGTGCATGGCTTCATGCCGTCTGTCCAAAGGCAGCGCATCACGGATCAAGGAAATCAAGCCGGAGGAAGACGGGCCAATATCCAAAATAGCCACATAGGGCAGGCGCGTATTCCCGGAAGACAGAACGGTCCCAAGGTTCAACGCGTTCATCAAAACAGACTTACCCGCGCCCGGCTGAGCAAAAATAAGATCGAACCACGTCGTAGAAAGGGAGCTGCCGGTCTGATACGGCCAAACGCGTCCGTCCGCCGTGCGGAACACAACCGAGCCTTCTTTGAAGGGCGAGGAAGCGCGCTGCCACGGCAACAGCTTAATTACCTCATGTAAGGGCGCAATTGCCGCAGGTGCCGTTGAAGAACAGGAAACGCCAAGCGCCGAGGAAAGAACCGTCTCCAGAGGATCGCCGCCTGCGGAAGAAGCCTGACAATAGCCCCACGCCTCAAGCGCCTGAGTCACCGCCGCCAAGCGCATCTCGACAAGTTTGTGTTCGCGCGCCGGAGCATAAGTGGACAAAGAAATCCGCAACCGCACGACAGGCTCGCTTTGAGCAAGGACCTGAAGCGCCTGAAGCGAATCCTTAATCTGACGGTTCACATCATTCGTCCACGCCAAAATACTTGCCACAAAAGCCTTGAACCCGGCGCCTTGAGCCCCGCCGCTTTCGATCAGATAGGAAATATGAAAAGGCACATCCGCATCAATCAACCGCGCCAAGAGCTGAGGAAAAGGCGAAGGATCGGCAGGTGCCAGCGTCATATCGACGCCCCCCCAAATCAAATCGCCAATTCGAACCAAAGTCGAAGAAATATTCTCGGCATCGCCCGTACAAATCTGGCGACGCAACGGCGGCCAAAGAACATCGGAAAAGTCCGTCGAAGAATTAGGCGCGCGCGGGGAAATGGGATCGCCGGGCAACACAGCGCGCCAGTTTTCATTGCTTAAAAGCGGATAAATACTGCGGCGTACGGCATTAAGCGCCGAATGGGTGTTTTCAAGCGTAACCTTGATCGACAGTTCCTCAAGCGCCGCAAGCATGGCCGCGACATAGCTTTTATGCCGCACCCGCAACGGCTCAAGCGTCATCATCGGATGCTGCGAATCCCGCGCCACAACCCATTTTTGTTCCCGCCTTTGGCGCAAGGCTTCCTGCAAATCGCTCTTACTGACGGCACTGGGACGCGTCCACAACACAAAGAAAATCTCTTCATGCGCCAAAAAACGGGTCAGATGGCGTTGGCGTTCGGAAAGCAAATCTTCCAGATCCAAATCCATAGCCTGAGCCGAGGCACGATTGCTGCGCATGACGCGGGAAAGATCGCCGCCGGACATATGGGGATCGCGCATAAAATAGACCTGAAGCCCATAGCCCGGACGATCGAAACGAGCGCCCAGCTTGATGGTAGCCTGTTCAACAATCCATTGATATTCCGTATCGCCGATAACCTGACGGGAACCATGGATTTGAACAAAAGAAACAAGCGAACCATCGGACGCGACAAGCGTGGTATTGTCGTCGGCAGTCTCAAGCTGAATAAACGATTCGACAGGCTGCTTCGAAGCCAAAAGGAACGAGGCCAACACACTGTCCAGCAGGTTCATCATACTGTTTCTTCTCCCAACCCTTCGGCTTATACCGCCTCGCGAAAAGCCTGTCTGACCAGCCCTCGTCCGTTACCCCGATACCGATTTCCCCTTCAAAAACCACACCGATTCGGCCCGGTTGGCAAACCTCGGACCTTTTTAAAAAGAGGATTATGAACAATTAGCTAATGAAAAGGCAGGA
>JBFWLD010000122.1:0-6410 GCA_050252315.1 Bdellovibrionales bacterium | reverse complement strand
AGAGCGATAAACTTATGGAACCGACAGGCGTAACAAAAACCTCGTCATCCCGCCCGCAAACCGGGATCCAGGCCCGAACCCAACACATCATCCAAGGCCGTGGGTTTTATGCAGAACCCATCTCTCAACGTCTTCCCGCAAAACTTTTCCTCTCAGAAAAGTTTATGCGGGCCCCAGCCTGTCCCATCCAGCTTCCCACACCCTCTCCATTAAAGAACCAATCCCCAGCCGTTGTCATCCCGGACGCCCCTTTTTCAGGGGCGATCCGGGATCCCATTTCTCCTAATTTTTTAGCTTTATTTGCCATTACTGGTTTCAATGCCCCTAAAAGCACAACCAAGGCGTGTAAAAGCCCGCTTTTTCCCAAAAAATAGAGAAATTTCATTGGTTAATCCCTTCCCAAAACGAAACAATACTTTAAAATGCGCCATCCAATAACACTATTCATTCGTATAAAAATGAGCAGAATAAAAAACCAACCGGCGCCGACATCCACGCCGAAAGAGTAGCAAAGAAAAAAACGACCGACCTCCAAACAACCGCATACCGACTTGTCCGCGACGAACGGGGAACAAACTTCGAAGCGGCTTGGGATCTCAACGAACCACATCTCCTTCACATATCATTCACGCTACACGGAAGAGTTTTGTCCTGCAACTTAGACAATCGTGCGTTTCAAAAGGCTGCATCACCTTTTAACTACGTCAAAAGAAAATTAAACCTAACAGAACGACGCGAATATATCGAAAACCAAGCCGCACAAACAGCAACCAAATTGAAAGAAGACTGGCAAAAAAGCCACCGACCTAAAAAACGGCACTCAAAAAAGTCACTCGCTCTAACGGCAGAAAACGACTAAGAAACTACGCGCATCGTGAACAAAGGAGGTGGGAGTCTTTTCCCCTTTACCCCCGCAGCACCCCGCCAGTCGCCTTGGCAACCGCATCGGTCACACGTTTAGAAATCGCCTCAAGCTCGCCATCCGTCAGCGTGTGATCGCTGGGCTGCAACGTGACGGACAATGCCACGGATTTCTTACCCGGCTCAATCCCCTTGCCCTGATAGACATCGAAAATCGTAACCTCGCGAACCAAAGCGCGATCAGCTTTCTTGATCGCCGCAATCAGCTTGTCCGCAGCCACACTTTCCTCCATCAGGAAGGCAAAATCGCGCGCCACAGGCTGCAATGCCTCCATCTTCAACAAAGGACGCGCCGTTCCCTTGCCGCGCGGTGCAGGAATGTTCGCCAAGAACAGCTCGCACGCAACCATGGGTCCAGTCGCATCGCACGCGGCTAAAACAGCCGGATGCAGCTCCCCGAAATAGCCCAACAATACAGGCCCCAAGCGAAGCGAACCGGACCGCCCCGGATGGTACCAGCTTGGCGCGTCAGCCCCGACCTGCACATTACCTGCCGGAGCCCCCACCGCCGCCAGCGCAGCCAAAGCATCGGCCTTGGCATCATACGCATCGACAGCCCGCGCTTTTTCAGCCCAGTGGCGAGGCGTCTGCCCGGCCCGCAAAGCCGTGGCCACCAAAACCTGCCCGTCAGGGGTCTGGTCCTGATAAGTCGGCCCGACTTCGAACAAAGCCACATCGGCATAGCCGCGATCGGCGTTACGCTTGGCCGCGCAAACCAGATTCCCGACAATCGAAGATCGCATCACATCCAAATCCGCGCTGATCGGATTCACCAACCGCAGTTCATCCTTCACGGGGGAAAAATGCTCAGCAATCGCGCCTGACATAAACGACCACGTCACAGCTTCCATTAACCCTTGCGCGGCCAAAGCTCGCTTCGCCTTACCCGCCCTTTGATCCAACACATCCAGCCCGCATTGAGGCACCACCTCCACCTGCGGCATAGAAATCGCCGGAATATGTTCAAACCCTTTAATACGGATCACTTCTTCCGTGATGTCCGGCGCGCCCTCAACATCGCCGCGCCATGACGGCGGCGTAATCTTCCATTCACTCGCGCTCTTTTTCTCAATCACAAAACCGAGCGTCGTCAAAATCTGTTCTTGCTCATCCGCAGCAACATCTACACCAATAAATTTGAGCATCTTCGCAGGATCATAGGTCACCGTCTTCGTCACCGTCGGAACGTCACCCACAACCAACCGCTCACTGACAACCGTTTCAGGCGTGCTGCAAAGCTGCAAAATCATCTGCGCCGCAAGATCGGCCCCCTCCACGACGAAAGCCGGATCGACGCCGCGCTCGAAACGATACCGAGCATCCGAAACAACACCCAAAGCACGCCCGGTCTGCGCGGTCCGCGACGGATCGAAATAAGCGGATTCAATAAAAACGTCTTTCGTGTCGTCTTCACATCCCGACGTTTCGCCACCGACAATACCGGCCAGCGACAAAAACCCCGTCTCATCGCCGATCGCCGTCATACCGGCTTCAAGCGTGTATTGCTTGTCATTGAGAGCGCTGAACGTCTCGCCACCTTTGGCAGGCCGCACCCACAAATCGCCCTTCACCTTCGCGCAATCAAACACATGCAAAGGCCGCCCGCAATCGAACGTGATATAGTTCGTAATATCAACCAAAGCGGAAATAGGCCGCAGCCCGATCGCGCGCAACCGCGCCTGCAACCAAGCCGGGCTAGGCCCGTTCTTGATAGTGCGGATGGAGCGCCCAACAAATAACGGACAGTTCTGCTTCTGATTTTCCGGGAAATCAAGGCTGACCCCGACCTTCGACTTTTCAGTCCCAACAGGCACGTCAATCTTCAAGGGCTTCAACGCCCCCATACCGGCAGCCGCCAAATCCCGCGCAATCCCGCGCACGCCCGCACAATCCGCACGGTTCGGCGTCAGGTTAATCTCGATCACCGGATCGGCCACATCCATGACGTCCAGCAGCTTCGCCCCGACCGGCGCATCCTCGGCCAATTCCATAATGCCGGTCGCATCGGTATCCAACTGCAATTCTGCCGCCGAGCACATCATACCTTGAGATTCCTGCCCACGGATTTTCCCCAGCTTGAGCGGTTGCCCGGTCGAAGGAATTACATCGCCCGGCAACGCCAAAACCGTCTTAAGCCCGGCCCGCGCATTCGGCGCGCCGCACACGATCTGAATGACTTTCTCGCCGGTATTGACCTTGCACAGCTTCAAACGATCGGCATCGGGATGCTTCTGAGCCTCAACAATCTGCGCGACCCGAAACGGAGCCAACGCCGCCGAAGGATCTTCCATCCCTTCAACTTCCAAGCCAATAGCCGTCAGCTTTTCGCACAGCGCCTCAACGCCCGCGTCTGTGTCCAAATGATCCTTAAGCCAAGAAAGTGTGAACTTCATTTTTTCCTCACAAGAAACTATCCATATTTTTAGAACTGCCCTCTCCCCGTGTCATTCCGGATGCCCCTCTTTCAGGGGCAGTCCGGAATCCCATTTGGTTTCTTACGGAGAAAGTCACCGTTATCCAACCAACGCCGGATTGGGAATATCAAGCGGCACAAAACCGTAATGCTTCAACCAGCGCATATCCGCCTCAAAGAAAGTGCGCAGATCGGGAATGCCGTATTTCAGCATCGCCAACCGCTCGATCCCTGTACCGAAAGCGAAGCCCTGATACTTCTCCGGATCAATGCCGCAGTTGCGCAAAACATTTGAATTGACCATGCCGCACCCGCCGATCTCCAGCCAATCGCCATAGTTCCCAAGCTTCAACTCCCCGCCTTTGCGCGAACAGCCGATATCGACCTCGGCGCTCGGCTCGGTAAAGGGAAAATAGGAAGGCCGAAACCGCAAAGGCAAATCGTCAATCCCGAAGAAGGCCCGCAGAAAATCCAACAAACACCCCTTCAAATGGCCCATATTCGTCTTCTCGTCGATCACCAGCCCCTCGAATTGCGAGAACATCGGCGTGTGAGTCATATCCGAGTCGCAGCGGAACGTGCGCCCCGGCGCAATGATACGGATCGGCGGCTTTTGGCTCGTCATCGTGCGGATCTGCACGGGCGAGGTGTGCGTACGCAACACTCTTTTTTGTTGGGATGCGACTGCTCTGCGGTCCGCTTCGCTCCCCGCAACCGCGACTGCATCGGCCTGCGCTTTCCTCTCCGGCATATAAAACGTGTCCTGCATCTGCCGAGCCGGATGATCGGGCGGCAGGTTCAGCGCGGTAAAATTATTCCAGTCCGTCTCAATGTCCGGCCCCTTGGCCACGGAAAACCCCATCGCAGCAAAAATCGTGACGACCTCATCGGTTGTTTGCGTAATGGGGTGAATGCGCCCCTCGCCCATAGGCCGAGGCGACAGCGTCACATCAATCCGTTCTTTTTCAAGCCGCGCCTGCAACGCCGCCGAAGCCAAAACCTTTTGCTTAGACTCAATCGCCTGAGCCATCGCATCCTTGGCGACATTCAGGGCCGCGCCGAAACTCTTACGCGCCTCAGCCTCCATCTTGCCGAGGCTCTTCATCATCTCGGTCAGCTTGCCCTTTTTGCCCAGCGCCTCGACGCGCACCGCATCCAGCGCCTCGCTTGTAGCGGCCTGTTCAACAGCCTTTAAAATTTCATCTTGCAGTGTTTTGAGTTCTATTTCAGACATTCACTCCCCACTCTCTCCCTTGTCATTCCGAACGCCCCTACTTCAGGGGCGATCCGGAATCCCATTTTCTTCTAACGACAGCCAACCTCAAAAACAAAAACGGAAGCCCCACGCTAAGCGAGACTTCCGCAAGTGTGTCAGTTGTCTGACGATTTTTCAAAGCCTAAAACCCATCCCTATCCTTTTTCTCCTGAATCACCCTCCCCTTGCGGGAGGGTCGAAATCGCTTGCGGTTTCGGGGAGGGGTTCGCTTTTAAGCGGCTTTCTTTTCCAGTTCCGCCTTGGCCTGCTCAACCAGCGCCTTAAAGGCAGCGGGCTCAGTCGCGGCGAGTTCGGAAAGCTGCTTGCGATCCAGCTCGATGCCCAGCCGCTTGAGCCCGTTCATAAATCGAGCATAAGTCAGGCCGTATTCGCGCACACCGGCATTGATGCGCACGATCCAAAGCGAGCGCATATCGCGCTTTTTGGCGCGACGATCACGATACGCATAGCGCAAGGCCTTTTCGACCTTTTCGATAGCGACGGTATAGCAGCTTTTAGCGCGGCCACGGTATCCCTTAGCCAGCTTGGTGATGTCTTTGTGTCTTGCGTGAGTGGTCACGCCACGTTTAACTCTTGCCATGGTCTAGCCCCCCTTATTTGCGCAAGAAATGCGTGCGAATATTTTCGCCGTCGGTCTTGAAAAGGATCAATCCCGCGCGAGCCTCACGCTTCATTTTCTGGGAACGTTTGCGCATACCGTGGCGCTTACCGGCAGCGCCGCACTTGACCTTGCCGGAGCCGGTCACGCGAAAGCGCTTTTTGGACCCGCTATGGGTCTTCATCTTAGACATTTCGTTTTCCTTTGTTTAATCGTTCTTCAAAGACGGTCGGGCATGTCTAGTGGCTCCGAACGCGTCAGGAGGAGGTTTTGTACCGAGTCGACGGGAAGAAAGCAAGTATTTTGAGCATCTATCCTCTGGCGTTTAGGAACGAACATGGTTAACGCCCCTTCCCTAAATGCTAAAAGCCAAATGCTGGATACTTCTTATTCCTTACGCCGCCTTATCGTTCAGCCAAGCCACCAGAGCCTGCTTGGGGATAGAGCCAACCTTAATATCGACCTGCTTACCGTCCTTAAAAAGGACCAAGGTCGGGATGGAGCGAACGCCGAATTTCGTCGGAGTCTCAGGATTATGATCGACATTCATCTTGGCGATCGTCAGCTTGCCTTGCATTTCGGAGGCAACCTCGTCCAAAACAGGGCCGAGCGCGCGGCAGGGACCGCACCATTCCGCCCAAAAATCAACGAGAACAAGGCCGGATGTATTAACGACATCGGCATCGAAAGAGGAATCGGTAATTTGCTTTGTATGCTCGCCCATATTCAGGTGCTCCCTTGCTGTGCTTAATGCGTCTTGGTTACATAAGCACAGCTTAGCGCCACTTCAAGGCCTTGGCAAAAGATTATCGGGAATTACCCTGTCGGCCCAGCAGCAACGCTCTGGCAGAAAAGTTTTGCCAAGTTCGCTTGCTTCTGTGGATCATTCGGCGGAAGTTTTCCAACGCTTGCCCTTTTCGAACCATGATAAATGGCAAACGTATCCTTAAGTCCCGATGTCGTACAGTCGCACAACAAAACGCGGGTCGGGCCGTCTGTCGGGCGACCGACCTCTCTTGCCACTTGAGACAGAGTGTGAAAGTACTTCCCCGGATAATCGCCAAAAAACGCAATTGTGGTAACATTTTTCCCCTGACGAGCAAGTTCCTTTTGTAACGTCGTGTAATCCATTGATTCGGCAGCAACATCGAACTCGCCAGAATAGACTTCATCCGCGCTAACCCAAGGGATGCCTCCAGTAT
>JBFWLD010000121.1:0-6442 GCA_050252315.1 Bdellovibrionales bacterium | reverse complement strand
CGCTTTTCTCCGTTGTGCTCACAATAAAAAACCCGGCTCTGGTCCATCCGGAAGGCACGGGCGGCGAAAAAGGCATCTTCCACAGTCCCGGCGTGAACATTTTTGATGTTCGCAAAATCATAAATCGGTGACTCTAACACCGTTTCCCACATCGGAACGACATAAGCCGGATCTTCAATCAAGAAATTCCGATAGTAATACGCCTCATGCCCCAGCAGTCGCAAAATGCGCACGCCGCGTGTAATCCGAACCGTAAAGGGGATGACTCCGACAAGCCGGTCCCCCTCATGACACGCAACGACATAAAGCTCCGCTCCCGCGCTCTTGCCGATCGTATCCCACCAGACCTTTGCCCAGTCATAATCTGTAAAGGGGGCCAGACCAATGCGCTGTTGAAGATCTCTCCATGCCGACGCCAAAAGGGTGACGTCGTCTTCGGAAGTCAAAAGAGAACAAACTGACATTGTGGGGACTGTCCTTAATACGCGCCGGTTTTCTTCAAAATCACAGGGACAGTTTTGAGTAAAATGGCAACATCGTACCATAACGACCAATTACGAACGTACCAACCATCCATCTGAATACGACGCTCGAAAGAAACGTCGCTGCGGCCACTGATCTGCCACACGCCGGTGAGTCCGGGACGAACGCGGCAATAGTGAACGAGATCGCTGCTATACACATTGCGTTCGCGGAACATGATCGGACGAGGCCCGACAAGGCTCATATCTCCCCGAAAAACATTGATAAGCTGCGGAAGCTCATCAAGGCTCCACCGCCGCAAGAACGAACCGACCTTCGTCACCCGAGGGTCAAAGTCGCGCAATTTATGATAAAGATCCCATTCTTTTTGTTTATCCGGGTGCTCTTTGAGATAGGCTTTAAAAACAGTATCGCTATCAACAACCATGGAACGGAACTTCAAACAAGGGAAAGCCTTTCCGTTCCGGCCAACGCGAATGTCCGCAAAAAAGACCGGGCCGCCGTCACGCTTCACCAAATACGCGATGGCCAGCAAAACCGGAGAAAGCGCCAACAACGCCAGACCAGAGGCCGTAACGTCAATGGCTCGTTTCATCAACTGCGGAATCGGCTGATCCAAATTATTGGCCGGGGACATTAAAATAACATCACGGCTAAAGAAAAAATGAGGCACCATCCCCAAAACAGGCATAGGACGCAAAGGCGGCGAAACGGAAAAAGGAATGCCCGAACGGACCAAATCGGCCAAGGAGGCATCGGCCTGAGCCAACGCCGCGCCATCCAGCGCAATCACGACATAATCGGCGTTAAACCGGTCACACAAGGCCTGCCACGAGCCATCAACCCGACGAAGCAACATGGACAGATTTTCAATCTGCATAACGATTTTATAGCCCAGACCTTCTTCGGTTTTAAGCGCTGCACGCGTTTCCTCCGCCAATGAACCACTGCCAACCAATAAGGTTCGCACATGCCATTTGCCATGCTTGCGCAACAAGGCGCGCGCGATGCCCCGAAAGGTCAAGAGGGAAACCGCCGCAAAAATCCACGCCATCATGACCCAGAGACGGGAAGAATCCTGTTTCATGGCAAACAGTAAAAAGCCGTTCAGGATCATGGCGGACAATAAAGTTGTCACAACGCTTTTCATTTCAGACCAAAGCGGTGCTCTTTTGCTGTAATGACCCTGGTGCCAAAACCAGATTACGACCCCCAAGGAAAGAAACGCATATTGCAAGATCGAAACAAGCTCAGCCGTGCCATCAACCGCAAAATAGTCCCGTCCAAGCAGAAAAATATGGGTCAATGCCGCCGCAGCCCACGCCATAAACAAGCCGGAGACCAGCGCCAACGTATCCGTCGCGACGAACCAGCGCAGTACGGTTGTCGGATTGCTCCGCACCTGCACATGCGATCGGGCAATAAAATCCTCAATAGAAATAGAGGAAACCTCGGCCATGATCGAGGCCAGACGAGCGTGTGCTTCCCGTAAAATCTGTACAGCAGCAGGATCAGTCGTATCAGGGGTAGGCTGAACAAAAGGAGCGGATATACGTTTTAATGTATCACGCGGAGACACTATTGTTTCCTTCCATTAACACAAATAAGGCAACAACTTGGAAAACCATAACATTACGTCAACAAAAAGAGCTTTCTGTCTTTTCAGACTAAGATCTTCGACTTCATCCTACCAAAAAATGGGGGAAATAGACACTGGAAATTGAGAAAGAATTAATTTCTTCGAGGGGTTATTTTACTTTCTTAACAAAATGGTAAAAATGTCACATTTTGGTTAATATCGTATGCTACCTTTCCCATCCTTGCCTCCGCCTTTTCCAACGCCATGGTAAACAGCCTGTTTCTTCGCTCGCCAAAATGGGATAAGCTGCCCGCTCCGCCGCTTTCTCCTTTCCCTTCTCTGCACGAGGACAGCCCCTTGTTGCCCGCAATTTTTCAGTTCAAGCTCTTAATCAAAAAAGCCCTAACCAGCTTTTGCCGGGACCGCTTCTTACGCACGGCCCGCGATCTCTCTGACACCCTGCCGGAAGGCCCTTTGCTCGTTATCGCGCCTCACCCTGACGACGAAACCTTAGGCTGTGGAGGGCTAATCCGTCGTTATCGCGACAAAGGCCATCTCGTAAGAATTGTTGTTGTTACCGACGGAGGGGAAGTCCATTTGCCTCAGATCCCAAAGGGGCAAGACATAGCCTCCTTGCGCCGAAAGGAAAGCTTGAACGCGACGGCGGCCTTGGGAGTCGAATCCCATGACGTCGTTTTCCTTGGCCACCCGGATGGAGCCACCGGCAAGCATCTGGCCCAAATTGAAGATGATCTGGCGTCGCAATACTGGCTTACCCCGCCGGGGCTTGTCCTTTCGCCTTGCTTGATCGACTTACATGCGGATCATCGACATATCGCCACCATCGTTCGAAAGCTTGTGGCTGCGGGAAAAATATCCTGCCCTGTTTTGGAATATCCCCTATGGTTCTGGCCGAAGGGCGCTTTCCGTCATCTTTTTTCTCACAAGCTTTTGGAAACGCATCGCAAGGTCGATATTCGGCCTTATCTCGCGGCCAAACAAACCGCCATCGACGCTTATATCCATCAAAAAAACGACCCCAACTGGAAGCAACTTGAAGCCATGGGCCTCGCAAAAGACATGCCCGACTATGAACTGTTCTTTGCCGTTGCCCCGTAAAAAAGCTGTATCCGCGCTCTGCCTCGCATGATACAAGTTTCATTAACCTTCTTTCCTGTAAAGTCGTCCGACACCCCCTTTCTCTTTTTTTGGCTCTGAACGGAATGTTTCTCGACCCGGCGTCCTTCCTGAAAACGCTCTCGCCTTGGCAGGCTTGGCCATCAACCGCATGGACACAACAGGCGTTTGACTTCTGGGTTGATGCTGTTCAACGTCAGATCCTTTTGCTGGACCTCTTCCGGCAGCGCGGGAACGCTTATTTCTCAACCTCACAAAATGAACTCCCAACAATCCTGCAATTTAAAACGCATCTTCTGGTCGATGGGCGGAAATTGATGGATCCCGTCAATTATGTTCTGCTCCAAGTCCTGCCGCCTGATGGAACCCTAACCGATCCGCTAAAACGCCCCTTTATCATCTTTGACCCACGGGCCGGGCAAGGACCAGGCATCGGCGGCATGAAACGCGACAGTGAAGTCGGGTTGGCCCTTATGGACGGACACCCGGTTTATTTTGTCGGGTTTTTCCCCCATCCTGTCGAAGGGCAGACCATTGAAGACGTATCTAAAGCTCAGGCCTATTTCCTTGAGAAAATTATCGAACGCCATCCGGATGCCGGACAGCCGTGCCTGATCGGAAATTGTCAGGCCGGATGGCAAATTACATTGACGAGCGCTACGAATCCGTCTTTGCCCGGCGTTCTCATTTTGGCGGGCGCCCCCCTATCTTACTGGGCCGGAGTCAAGGGCAAGAACCCCATGCGCTATGGCGGAGGTATGACCGGTGGTTCCTGGATCATCGCTTTGGCCAGCGATTTAGGCAACGGCCTTTTCGATGGAGCCTATCTGGTCGATAATTTTGAAAAAAACAATCCTTCCAATACGTTTTGGAAAAAGGAATATAACGTTTATAAAAAAATTGATACGGAAGGGCCGCGCTATCTTGAATTTGAGAAATGGTGGATCAGTCCTGTTCTGCTCAATCGTGAAGAAATTCATTTTATTGTGGATGAGCTGTTCATCGGCAACCATTTAGTTTCCGGAAAAATCAACACTTCTTCCGGTATTCGCGCCGACCTGCGCAACATCAAATCCCCGATCGTTGTTTTTTGTTCCCATGCCGACGATATTGCTACGCCTCAACAAGCGTTGGGCTGGATTCTCGACATCTTCGATTGCGACGACGACATCCTTGCCAGCGAACAGACCATTATCTACTCGATGCATCATAAAATCGGACATTTGGGAATCTTCGTTTCGTCTTCCGTCGCCGGAAAAGAACTTCAAAAATTCATCAGCAATATCGACATGATCGAAACGCTTCCTCCCGGTTTGTTTGAAGCGACTTTTGTCGAAAAATCTTCGACTATGCCTAATCCGGATCTTGCTTCCGGCCAGTATGTCTTACGCTTTGAAAAACGAAGCTTAGATGACATCCGGGCGCTGGGCGGCAATGATCGTGAAGACGACCTGAAATTCGCCGCGGTCGCCCGCATTTCCGAAAATCTTCAAGGGATGTACTACACCTTCGTTTCGCCCTTTATTCGGAGTATGGTGACGCCTCAAAGTGCTGAGCTTATGCGTCTGATGCATCCTTTGCGCCTGAAAGTTTCTTCTTTTTCAGATTACAATCCCGCCTGTCAGCTTATGGCCCTGTTGGCCGATGTGGCACGCGAAAACCGTCGCCCCGTTCCGCAAGACAATTTCTTTTGGCAAAAGCAGGAAGAGCTTTCACAAGTTATTATCTCCACCCTCGACAAAATGAACGACTTTAAAAACGCGGCGGTCGAGGCTTTGTTTATGGGGATTTATGGCTCGCCGTTGGTGCAGGCCATGATCGGGCTCAAAACCGTCCGCCCCTATGCCAAACCCGCCCTTTATCGCGACGTCATGATCGAAAGTGAACGGAATCGGCGCTTGCTTCGTCTCTTGGCCCAAATCGAAGATGGCGGTTTGATTGAAGCCACCGTCCGCGGACTGTTATATGTTGGACGAGGCGACCGCGCTGTTGACGAACGCGAATATCGCATGCTGCTTCTTTTACGCAATGAAAGCCAAATCTTACCGGATGTGCCGCGTGAAGAACTTCGCGCTTTGGCGCGCCGACAATATATGATGCTTATTCTGGATGAAGACCGCGCCATCAGCGCAATTCCCAACTTACTCGACCGCGCGCCCAAAGGCTCCGAAAAGCAGGCCTTTGAAACCATCGTTCGCATCGTCGAAGCCAGCGGCACCCCCAGCGTCGAAGAGCAGCGGCGGCTTGATCGTTTACGGCATCTGTTTGCTCCGGCACAGGCTGTTCCGCAACGACGCTCCACCGATCCCTCTCCTTTCCATCCCTAACCAACCGCCTTATTACGCATGAAAGACTTTTTATCCGCCCATAAAAAACCTCTTCACAAAACACTTGAAGAAATTGATCTGGTTGCTCTCGAGAATGTACGCAACGGACATGGAGGGCCTTTCGCCGCTCAGTTAGTCCTTATCACGCTCGGAGCCGACAATTCTTATACCGTGAAAAATTCCTTTCCGGTTACAACCAATAAAGTTCTTGAGTCCGGCATTGCCAGTCAGCACGCGGAGGCGCAAAGTCTTTGCGACGAACATATGGGTAAGCTGACCTCGGAACTGCGCCGTATTAAAGAGGCTTCCGACGAAACGCCGGTCGTTCTTCTTTTTTCCAGCGCTCAACCCTGCTTTGCCTGTCTGGCCAAAATTGAAATAGGCGCTCGGTTTCTTGTTCATGAAGGTTTGATCGAGCCCAAACATTTCGTGCTTATCTATGGCGCCGATTATCAGGCGACCGAACAAATCGCTGGGTTTCAGGATTATGCCTATGCGCTGGACCTGTGCCGGTTTGTTAAAACGCAAGGCGCGATCCCGGCCTGCACCACTGCGGTGGAAGAGCTTCCGCCTTTCATGCGGCAAGCCGTTCATGACTGTCCGGACTGTACGGCCTTTGTTGTGCGTCAGGAAAAAATAATCGGGCAGGGGAAAGATAGGCGTAAGGCAGAGAACCTGTTCCAAACAGCGGAATGTATGGCTCTTTATGCGGCGTCTCAAACCTTGAAACAAGAAGGCCATCCCTGCCCTTGGAACTTGCAAGGCTCGCAGCTTTACACCTTCACAACCGAAATCGGCCCCCTCACCTACACCGAATGCCAATGGGCCGGAATAGAAAAAATCATTCAAATAACCGGCCGGCACGCCGTACACCCTAACGAATGCGCTACCTGCGACAATGCCCAGTTCCTCACTT
>JBFWLD010000120.1:0-6468 GCA_050252315.1 Bdellovibrionales bacterium | reverse complement strand
TCCCAAAAAGGATTCGGCCTACGACGTTCTGGGCCTGCCGACGACGGCCACCGAAGAGGTTATCAAAAAATCGTATCGTAGCCTTTTGCGCAAATACCATCCGGATAAATTAATTGCTGCGGGCCTTCCGGCTTCGCGCATTGCCGAGGCTACCGAGAAAGTAAAAAGCATCAACGCCGCCTATGCGGAAATATGTAAAACACGGAACATCAAATGATCCAAAAACGATCGCCCAATTTCAACGAACGCGCCCCCGGATCAACCATCCGCTATGTGATCGTGCACTACACGGGCATGCCGACCCCGCACGAAGCGCTGGACCGGCTTTGCGATCCCGAAAGTCAGGTCAGCGCCCATTATGTCATTGCTGAAAACGGCGTATGCCTGCCGCTGGTGGATGAAACCGGACGCGCTTGGCATGCAGGGAAAAGTTTTTGGCGCGGGCAGACCGACCTGAACAGCCTGTCGATCGGGATCGAACTGGTCAATAAAGGCCATGCGCACGGATACCATCCTTTCCCCGAGGCGCAAATCAACGCCTTGATTGCCCTGCTTGGCGACCTTTATGAACGGTATAAACTGTCGCCTGCAAGCCTGTTAGGGCATAGCGATATTGCGCCTTCCCGCCGCGAAGATCCGGGTGAACTTTTCCCATGGCAACAGCTTGCCAAGGCCGGATACGGCCTGTGGCCGGAAAAAAAGGATTCCCCTGCCGTTTTGCTGCCTGAGGCAGAAATCAACGCGCTTTTACGCACGGTCGGTTATGAATGCCCAGATGAGGAGCCAACTCTTATCGCCGCTGCCCGTCGCGCCTTTTGCCGCCATTATCACCCGGAACGACTGACGCTCGGCTTTGACGCGCAGACCTGCGCCAGATTGAAAAACCTTGCCGATCAAACATCGCGAACGGGTGTAGCCAAAGGCTGAAACGCCTGAACCACGCTTTCGTAAACCGGACGCTTGAAATCCACGATCAGGGAAGGCACCTGAGCCAGCTCGACCCATTTCCACGCCACGAACTCCGGCAGCTCCGTCTCAAACTCATTGGTCAAACGAAAATCGGCATCCTGCCCTAGAAAACGAAGCGCATACCAGATCTGCTCTTGCCCGCGGTATTTCCCGCGAAAAACGCCGTTTTTGTACTGAAGATAATCGGGAAACTCATAGCGCAACGGCTCCGGATGACGAGCGATAATCTCGGCCTGATCGGTCCCAATCTCTTCCTTCATCTCACGAAAGACGGCAAGCGCCGGGTCTTCCCCTTTTTGGATACCGCCTTGCGGCATTTGCCATGCGCCGCGACGGTCCCTTCGCTCGGCACAGAAAACAAGCCCATCCTTATTCAAAAGACACATCCCCACGCTGTGACGATAAGGAAGTCCAGAGGACATCTCGGTAACTTCATGTTGCATGTTTCGCTCAAACTCCAGCTATCGTTATTTCACCATCGCCGTTAAGGGCGCAAGAACAAGGCCTCGTTCCGACAAATGTTCTGCCCATCCTTTGATGCGTTCCAACGTGACCGGTAAAGGCGACGCGATTCCGACGACGGCTCCTTCGAGACGCGCAGACTGTTCAAGCTGGGACAAAGCCCGATCAATAGAAGCAGCATCCTTCAACGCATCAACCTGACGCAATCCCGTCGCGCACGGTACGTTTAATTCATAAGCAAGGCTGGGAACGACTGTGTGTGCCGCAACCTTCACATCCAAAACCATCAATCCGCGATCATGCAAGACCTGCATAACAGGCAAGACCTTAGGGGAGTCGCTCAAGAAACGCGATCCGGAAGAAGATGTCACGCCGACATACCCCGTCCCCAAACGAAGGGCCTCCTGTAATCGCTGAATATTATCGCTGTTCGGCAAGGTCGTTAAAAGAGAGTTCGGTCCGGGATCGCTGTCCGGATAATCCAGCGGCTCCATCGGCAAAGAAAGCAACGTCTCGTGGCCATCCTGCCGCGCACGAGCAAGCCACTGATCCACAGACGGAGCCTGCGTATCGAAAGCCAGCGTAATGGAGGGAGGCAAAAGACGAAGCGCCGCGTCTGTCACCACGCGGGACATGCCTAAATCCATAATCACAATAGCTATCTTTGGCCGGGGGTCCTGAAAATCGAAAGGCCGCGCATAAACCTGCCACGCCTGACGCCCATCCACGGAAACTTTGGGAAGCAGCCCGGCGCTTGTTTCTTCAACCAAGGCCATATCGGGTGCAGGTTGTAAGATAATCGGCTTGCCGGAAGTACCGTCATTCATGGCAGCGGCCCGCTTTTCAGAATCGCTTTTAAGCTGAGAGGAAGTCGGTGCTGCCGCCGGAGCCACAGAAGGCTCCGCCTGCGTACCCGGCTTTGTCACAGGACTTTCTGCGCCGCTTTCAGCCGCCACGGGTTCAACCGCTGTTTCATGAGAGGTAACAACGGGCTCCTCCGGCCTTGCAAGCACCAACGGTAAAATCAAAGCAAACAGTAACAGAGCGGCGACAACGACTTTCACAAGCCGCGGATAGCTGGCCAAAAAGGTTTCCTTACGCGCGGCAAGAGCCGCCTGATAGGCAAGTCGAAGCGCGGCCCGCCCATCGGAAGCTTCTGTCACGTCGCCGCGCATCGGCTTACTTTCCTTTGGCTTTTACGGAAGCGGCGGCGGTGTTGGCGGCAGCTTCTTGGATCGACTGACGATCATAAAGATAGATGCCGCGGATCAGATCAAGCCCTCGTTCAAGCTGATAATCCAACGGTTTTTTATCCTTATCGTCTTTGGTTTTATCTTCGTCCTCCTCGCTGTCATCCTTAGCCTTTTTCTTGGACGCCCCCTTCTTAATCGTGTCATTGGCCAACGCGCCGCGCAAATCCGCTTCATGCAGATTATGGCTAATGTCGATTTCTTCTACCTTAGCAGGTTGAACTTCAATATCCGGCTCAATGCCCGTCGCTTGGATCGAGCGGCCCGATGGTGTGTAATACCGCGCCGTAGTCAGACGCATGGCTCCCGCCCCCGCGACCGGAATAATGGTCTGGACCGACCCCTTGCCAAAGCTCTTGGTGCCCAGCAAAATGGCGCGGTGATAATCCTGAAGCGCACCTGCGACAATTTCCGAAGCTGAAGCCGACCCGCCATTAATCAGGACAACGATCGGTTTGCCATTGGTCTTATCACCGCCTTTGGACAGATAGGATTGGTTATCTTCCTTATGACGGCTGCGGGTGGAAACGACTTCCTTCCCGCCGTCAATGAAGCTTCCGGCTACCGAAATTGCCTGATCCAACAGGCCGCCCGGATTGTTACGCAAGTCGATCACATACCCTTTCAGCTTACTGCCGAGCTTCTTGGTGGATTCTTCCAACGCTTTTTCCAGACCGGGCTGGGTTTGCTCGTTAAACGTCTTGATGCGGATATAGGCAATGTCGCCCTTATCTTCCCACCGCACGGACTGAACGTGGATGATGGCGCGCGTCAGGGTTACGTCAAACGGCTGGCCGGAAATACCGCCGCGCCGTACCGTAATCGTAATTTTAGTGCCCGGCACGCCACGCATTTTGTCGATGGCCTCGTTAAGCGTCAACTCGGTCACCGGCTTGGCATCCAAATGCGTGATTAGATCGTTCGGCTGCAACCCAGCCTTGGCGGCGGGCGTATCGTCGATCGGCGAGATAATTTTGATCAGACTGTCTTCCATCGTGACTTCGATACCAAGGCCACCAAACTCGCCCTTGGTCTGGGTTTGCATGTCCTCAAAGGTCTTCTTATCCATAAAGGCCGAATGCGGGTCCAGCGACGTCAGCATGCCGTTAATAGCATTTTCAATCAGCTTCTCGTCTTTAACTTCGTCAACATAATCGGCGCGCGTACGCTCCAGCACATCGGCGAAAAGCGTAAGCTGTTTATAGGTATCCATTGAAGATG
This sequence comes from Bdellovibrionales bacterium, assembly GCA_050252315.1. Classification (GTDB taxonomy): domain Bacteria; phylum Pseudomonadota; class Alphaproteobacteria; order UBA9219; family UBA9219; genus UBA8914. The sequence goes on along the minus strand of JBFWLD010000120.1, from coordinate 2,566 downwards.
AATCTTCAACCGCTGTCGGTGCGCTTTGTCCCACCGTCTTGGCGCACGCGCCCAACACAGGAAGCTGGAACAAGATATAGGCAAAGAACAAGATCTGGACAAAAGAACTGACCTTACGGGACATGAAAAACAACTCCATACCGAATCGGAAAAAGGAAGGGTGAACGGCTCCTGTTATACTAGGCTACGCCTCAAAGGGAAACAGTCTAATATCCCCCTTTTCACAAGACCGACCAACGACTATGGTGGGGCCATGCTTGCTTATATCCTTCGCCGCCTGTTGTTGATTATTCCGACCCTGCTCGGGATTATGGTGCTGAATTTCCTGATTGTTCAGGCTGCTCCCGGCGGCCCGATCGAACAGATTGTGGCTAAGCTTCAAGGCAACGCGGTCGAGGCCACGGCCCGTGTCTCCGGAAGTTCCGGCAGCGAAAGCGCCATGCCCGGCCAAGGCATGCGCGAAGCCAACGCCGCCGCCGCTGCCGTTACCTCCCGCTACAAAGGCGCGCAAGGCGTTGATCCCGAACTGATTCTCGAACTTGAAAAACAATTCGGCTTTGATCAGCCTCTCCCCGTCCGTTTCGTCAAAATGATGAAAAACTATCTGTCCTTCGATTTTGGGACCTCCTATTTCCGCGATGAAAAGGTCGTCGATCTTGTCCTCTCTAAAATGCCGGTTTCCATCTCGCTTGGGCTTTGGACAACCTTGATCGTTTATCTGGTTTCCATCCCTCTGGGCATCCGCAAAGCCGTACGCGACGGCACGCCGTTCGATGTCTGGACCAGCGCCGCCATTATTGCAGGGTATGCCATCCCAAGCTTCCTTTTCGCGGTTCTGCTAATCGTTCTGTTCGCGGGCGGACGGTATCTGGACCTTTTTCCCCTGCGCGGCATCATCTCCGACAATTGGCAGGATTTAAGCTGGCCCGCACGGATCGGGGATTATTTTTGGCACATGACCCTCCCCATCACGGCTATGGTCATCGGCGGATTTGCCAGCCTGACCATGCTGACGAAAAACTCCTTTTTGGACGAGGTCAACAAGCAATATGTCCTGACCGCCCGCGCCAAGGGGCTAAGCGAAAGCCGCGTCCTGTACGGCCATGTGTTCCGCAACGCCATGCTGATCGTGATTGCGGGATTTCCTACGGCTTTTGTGAACATTCTGTTCACCGGTTCGCTGTTGATCGAGGTTATTTTTTCTTTGGATGGGATGGGGTTGCTCGGCTTTGAAGCCGCCATCAATCGCGACTACCCCGTCATGTTCGGTACGCTTTATTTCTTTACGCTTTTGGGGCTGATTATGAATCTGATCGGCGATTTGATGTATGTCGCCGTCGATCCTCGCATTGATTTCGAGGCACGCGGCACATGACCCTTTCCACCATTACCCGCCGACGCCTTGATAATTTTAAAGCCAATAAACGCGGCTATCATGCGTTCTGGATTTTTCTGGTACTGTTTATCTTGACGCTGGGCGCCGAGTTTATCGCGAACGACAAACCGTTACTCATCCGTATGGAAGGCAAAACCTATCTGCCTATTTTCGTCAGTTATCCGGAAACGGCGTTCGGCGGCGAGTTTGAAACCGAGGCCCGGTATCGCGATCCCTACCTGATCGACCTTATCAAGGAAAAGGGCGGCTGGGCGATCTGGCCGCTTATCCCCTTTTCCTACAACACGATTAATTACAACCTGACTGAGCCCGCCCCCTCGCCGCCTTCCGCTGAAAACTGGCTGGGCACCGACGACCAAGGCCGTGATGTTTTAGCCCGCGTCATCTATGGCTTTCGCATTTCGGTTTTGTTCGGCCTGACGCTGACCTTGTTTTCCTCCGTCATCGGCGTCGCCGCCGGAGCGGTCCAAGGCTATTTCGGCGGCGCGACCGATTTAATCCTGCAACGCTTTATGGAAGTCTGGGGCGGGATGCCGGTTTTGTACCTGCTCATCATCATGGCGTCCTTGGTCCAACCGAACTTTTGGTGGCTACTGACCCTGATGCTTCTGTTTTCATGGATGTCGCTTGTCTCCGTGGTGCGCGCCGAGTTCCTACGCGCCCGTAATCTTGACTATGTCCGCGCTGCCAAAGCGCTCGGCGCTTCCGACATCGTCATTATGTTCAAACATGTTCTACCCAACGCTATGGTCGCCACGCTGACCTATCTGCCTTTTGTGTTGAACCAATCCATCACCACGCTGACGGCTTTGGATTTTCTCGGCTTCGGCCTGCCGCCCGGCTCGCCGTCGCTGGGAGAGCTTCTCAATCAGGGCAAAAACAATCTACAGGCCCCCTGGCTGGGGATCAGCGCCTTTGTGATTTTGGCGTTGATGCTGACGCTGTTGATCTTTATCGGCGAGGCCGTGCGCGACGCTTTCGACTCCCGCAAAATTCAAGGGAGCGCATGATGTTTGTCAGTAAGTTTAAACACCCTTTTTTTCAAATCAAGTCCGCTTCTAGTGACGGTGTCATTCCGGAGACTTTTTCTCTTCGTCTCTTTTCTGTCGCTTGCGACAAAAGGGACGAAAGAAAAAGGAACCCGGAATCCCATTTTTCTTTTTTTATAAA
>JBFWLD010000119.1:0-6471 GCA_050252315.1 Bdellovibrionales bacterium | reverse complement strand
TTCCCCACTAATATTCATCCTCGCCGTAATATTTAGAATAACAACGCATAAAATGCTCAACAGCCAGAGAATGCTCAATCATCGAAGGGATTTTAACCCATTCATAAAGCAACGCAACAAGGTCATCTCTACTTTTATTCACAACGCCTTCTCCTATTTTTTTCATTTCCGAACACGCTCCCCCATAGGGGATAAGGCGTCGATATTTAAGATCCATGAGTCAACGTCTTTCCGGAGAAACTTTCTTTTCGCGTCCAGCTTGCTGTTCATTTTTTTAAACACGAACGCCTCCAAACGCGAAAGAAAGTTTAATCCGGAATCCAGCAAGTTTTTTCTTTGGGAGAAAGCTTCAAAAGCAGCCCCTAAAGAAGACTTATTTAGACTTCTTCTTCACTGGACCAATCGGCCACAGGATTTTACCGGAAGCCTCATTAAGCACCTGAGCCATACCGGCATAAATCGCGGAAGCGCCACACAAGATGCCTTCCCACCCGGCCAGACGGGTAATATTTTCCTCACCGGTCGCATCACCAATCGCCAAAAGGAAGAACAGCAACGTCAAAGACCCAAAAACGACTTGCAGCGCACGGTTCAAATAGAAAGTCGCCTTGAACATCATGAGGGTAAAAACACCCCACATAATCAGGTAAAGTGCCATAGCGGTATTCTTCTCCGGCCCGACAACGCCAAGATCGCTATGCGGCAAAAGGATCAGCCCAACCAGCGTCATCCAAAAAAGACCGTAACTTGTAAAAGCGGTTGTCGCGAACGTGTTGCCTTTGCGCCATTCCATGATCCCGGCGATAATCTGAGCCAACCCGCCGTAAAAAATCCCCATAGCAAGGATCATGGAATCCATGGGATAAAACCCGGCATTATGAAAGTTCAAAAGTATGGTCGTCATACCAAAGCCAAGCAACCCCAGCGGCGCGGGATTACCGGTCGTATCGAGCATTTTCGTATCGGTCATCAGAAAAACTCCTTCATCGGATCACAAGGAAAACAGTAAGAGGAATCAAGAAGACCAAAAAACAGCCTTCAACGCAACGGTCTTTCAGGAATCCACCTACAACGGTAGGCAAACCGGAATCAGTTCAAAGGCACCGGATCGCCGACTTCGATTCCGACAGGCTCTTGTTCGGACGAATCGTTCGGTTTAGCCTCGGAATCCGCCGCAGGCTGGGTCGAACTTGTCTTAGTCGCACTCTTCTTGACAGCCGTCTTTTTGCTAGAAGTCTTCTTAGCCGAGGACTTTTTCTTACTCGATTTTTTAGAAACCGTTTTCTTAGCCTTCGCCTTTGACTTCTTCTCGGAAACAACCTCCTTACGCGGCACGCTCTGAGGATCCAACGAAGCCTCAAAGCTGGTGCAGCCGGTAATCCCCTGGAAGTAAGCGCTGAATGTCCCGTTCACCGGATCGAAGCTGCCGATCATGATGGTATTATAAAAATCCTTCGGACGCTTCACCCATTTGCCGGGATTAATCAGGATGCGCTGGGAATCGGCATCATACTCGCCGAAAACGAGATACTTACCTTCGGGAACGTAAGGATTCTTGGCCGTGGGATAAAAGGAGAAAGCCCCCTCGAAATGATCGCCCTTAAGCTTATCCAGTTGGAAGGTCGCGCCGGTGGTCCCTTGAGCACAGGTATAATCGCCGATCCACTTCCCGATGGGGGAGAAAGATTCATGCAGCTTGCGCCCGGCATAGGAATATTTCTCAGGCTCCTTGGCGGAACGAATCGTCTCAGCCATAGGCAAATGGCTCGGGAAATTGGCTGGTTGGGAAGCCTGCTGCGCATGGGACGCCGCAGTATGGGGGATCGCAGGCAAAGGCGCAGAGGTTTCACACAGCACCATCACAAGACCGATCTCACCCGCAGACCATAAAAAGATCAAGTGACGATCGGTGCGATCCGCCGTAAAAAGGGTCACATCACTGGACACGGCGGAAGAATTTTTCGTTTCAACGCCATACCCTTGAGCGCGCATACGATCGACCGTGTTGTTAAAAATCTGATTGACGCGGGCCTGCTCCTGAGACTCAAGCCGCCAGCCATAAGCCTCCATCCGGCCACAACTGCGCCCAAGTTCACTGCTAACGGTCAACATAGCCATTTGAAAATTGCGCTGAACGGGAAGGATCAAAGGGCGATCGTCAAAGGCGATACCGGCGATCGGCGATCCAGCCGCCGTCGGCAAATCATTAGCCCAAGCCCCGCTGGCCGTTACAACCAACCAGCCGAGGAAAGCCACCCCAAGAACAGCCTTTTTCAAAAGAAATTTTGTCATCACTTCCGCCTGTTCGAATCACACTACAGCGTTGAGCCCATACTATGCCGAGGCTTAAGCACACTGGCAAGTAGGGCCAAGGCCGCCAGAGCCTAAGACTCACACTTAAAACGTCACTATGGCAGATAAGCCATAAAATATTAACATTCTTTTTAAGAAAGGCTCAGGGAGAAACCAAAGTCCGCACCGGCACAAAGGTAATCCCTCTTTCCTGAGCCAGCGGCATCCAGTGAGCCAAAGCGTCCAAGGTCACGGCGTGGGGATGTCCAATAGCCACGGCAGCCCCCTTGCGACGAGCCACCTGCTCCAACCGCGCCAGTTCCTTATCTACGGCGGCCCGCGTCTGCGTGTCGTCTAAAAAGACATCGCGCCCGACCTGCGACACACCGCTTTCCTGCATCACACGCGCGGCCAAGGATTTACCGCTCGTCCGTGAATCGACAAAAAACAACCCGTTATCCCGCAAAACCGCGCCAACGGTCCGCATGGCCTGCGCATTCATGGTCAAACGGCTGCCCATATGATTGTTCGCCCCGATGAAGCCGTCATAGCTGTGCAACGCCTTCAACGTCAAAATCTGCCACGTTTGGCTATCTTGATTGTCCATCAGCGCGCCGGGCCCCGGATTTTCGTGCCCAAGCGGCTCCATCGGCAAATGCAGCATAATGTCATGGCCTTTGGCCTGAGCCGCCTCGGCCTGAGCCACCAGATTGGAAGCATAAGGCAAATAAGACAAAGTCACAGGGGCCGGCAAAAGAGCGGCCCGACGTGACAAACGTTCCACGACGCCCATATCGTCGATGATCAACGCAACCTTAGCGGTTGGGAGCGCGGACTCGACCGGTTTATGAGCCCCCTCCTGAGACGCATAAGGTTTAGGTTTCGGCACTGCGGGCGCAGGGTGAACGGAAGGCTCCGGCGATGGCGCGACCGGTTCTTTACTCGGCTCCTCGTAAGGGAAAGGCGGCAGCTCAGGGATAGCCTGAGAAACCTTATCTCCCAGCTTGCGTACTTGGTCCAAGGGGACCTGAGGCACGCGTATATCCGGAAACCCCTGAATCTTGTGTGAAAAGGCGGACACCTCTTTAGAGACGTCCACATGAGGCAACTCGACCTTAGGCATCTGAACCGGCACGCGCCAGTGCATCTTAGGCGTCGATGAAGGGACAGGAATAAAAAACAGGCTCAATCCGGCGAATAAGACAAAAGCCCATAATCCCCACACCCACCGCGACGTTTTCTTCGGTTTTCTAGCCATACCGCGCTAAAAGCTCCGCCTATAGTAAATAAAAGGTAAATAACATCCGCGTCTCCACACCCCTAAGGACGCTTTTATCCCGGCTCTTTAAGAGGATGCTAAGAGTTTCAAACTATTGTAAAGGATGTATGCGACCCGCGCATATACATTGCAACGAAAGATATTACAACACCCCCATGGCCGAAGCCACCTCTAAATGCGTCTTGATTGTCGAAGACAACGAGCTAAATAAGAAACTGTTTCGCGACCTTCTGGAAGCGAACGGCTACCGAACGTTGCACACGGCGGACGGGATGGAAGTCATGGGAATCGCACGCCGTGAAAAGCCGGATTTAATTTTGATGGACATCCAGCTCCCGGAAATTTCAGGTCTGGAAATTACAGGATGGCTGAAAAACGACGCTGAGCTAAAAAGCATCCCGGTTGTCGCGATCACAGCCTTCGCGATGAAAGGTGACGAAGAAAAAATCCGCGCTGGCGGCTGTGAAGGGTACATCTCCAAACCTATTTCAGTTGCATCCTTCCTCGCAACCGTACAAAAATATACGAACAAGTCCCCCTAAAAGATTCGCCTCATGTCCGCACGCATCCTTGTCGTTGACGACAACAAACTAAATCTCAAGCTGCTGGAAGCCAAACTGGCCAAGGACTATTATTTCGTGACAACGGCGGAAAATGGTCTTCAAGCGCTTGAAGCCGTCAAAAAGGACATGCCCGACTTAATCCTGTTGGACATCATGATGCCGGAGATGGACGGGTTCGAAGTCTGCACACGGCTCAAAGCCGACCCTGTTACCGAGCATATCCCGATCGTCATGGTAACCGCGCTATCCGACATCCACGACCGGGTCCACGGGCTGGAATGCGGGGCGGACGATTTTCTGACAAAACCGATCAACGACGTAGCCTTAATGGCGCGCGTCCGTTCGCTGTTACGTTTAAAAATGATGATGGACGAATGGCGACTGCGCGAACAAACAGCAGCCCAATTCTCGATCCCGGTTCAAGAAGACCAACCGGAAGCGCTGGCCCCCGGCAAAGTGCTCGTCTTGGAAGATGACATTCATTACTTCAACACGGTGCGCGATCCGCTGCAACAAATCGGCTTTGATGCCGAACAAACCTGCACCATACAGGAAACGATCGACAAAGCCGCCACCGGCACCTATGACCTCGTTCTGGCCAGCCTCAATCTGGAAAAAGAAGACGGGCTGTACATCTGCGCCCAAATGCGCGCCCGCGAAACCACGCGCAACATTCCCATTTTACTCATGGCCAATGATGGCGAAATCGGCGTGATTGCCAAAGGCCTTGATCTGGGGGCGAACGACTATCTCATCCGCCCGATCGAAGCCTCCGAACTCAATGCCCGCGCCCACACACAAATCAAACAAAAACGACACTATGATTGCCTGCGCCGCAATTACGAACATAATCTGTCTCTGGCTCTGGTCGATCCCCTAACAGGGGCCTATAACCGCCGCTACATGGACATGCACCTCCCGATGTTGTTCGAGCGTTGCCGGGCCACCAAACACCCGCTTTCAATCCTGTCCATCGACCTTGACCATTTCAAAGCGGTTAACGATACGCATGGCCACGCTGCAGGGGACATTGTCCTAAAAGAAACCATCAGCCGGATTTTAATCAGCCTAAGGCCCTCAGACCTCGTTGTCCGCATGGGCGGCGAAGAATTCGCGGTCATCATGCCGGAAACCGAACAAAAAACGGCCATGGCCGTCGGCAACCGCCTGCGCAACGCCATAGCCTCGAAACCCGTACATCTGCCTGAATCCGGCGTGGACCTGACCGTGACGGCCAGCTTTGGGGTAGCCTCCGTTAACCATGAAAGTGATCAACTCTCCTCAACGGTGCTTGAACGCGCCGACGCAGCTTTGTATCGTGCCAAAGAGACTGGCCGCAACAAAGTGGTCGGCGAAGACGAGTTGACCCAATGAACGCACGATTTTTTTACGTTATCTTTTTCATCAGCCTATCCTTACTCCCGACATTCCCGATGTCGGCTCAGGCACGCATCTCGCACAACCAGTCGGACGATCTTTTCTATGACCGGAATTGGGTCTATGACCGCCCGCGTGTGGACAGCGATTACCGACGCAGCAGCGACATGCTTCCCTACGTCCCGCTCTTCTTCAACAACGACGCCGATATGTTCGACCACGCGAACAACGCCCCGAACACCTACGGAGGCGAAGACATGCTGCCGCAGCTTCAAATCCCGCTTCAGCTCCCGCAAACGATCATGACCATGGACCCGCCGCAAGGCCCCTATATGGCGCGGTAAAAAGCACCTTAGCGTAACAAGAAAAGCATCCCATCCTATAAACCCCCAACGCCCTCAAATTTTAAAACCACGCCCTCAACGTCTGTCGTCAACTCAGTTAAAAACAGCCAGTACCATCCAACTAAGAAACTCCCCTCAACGTCTTTAAGCAAAACTTTCCCCCTCAGGAAAGTTTATGTGGAACCCAGTCGTACGTTCCACACACTCCCTACCTTTCCAATCAAAGAACCTAATCCTCAACATCTGTCATTCCGTGGCGCGCCTAAAGGCGCGAACACGGAATCCCCTTTGGTTTTATTTTTGTATCTTACTTTGATCGCCGGTCCTTTGCTTGAATCGTTTTTATTTTCTGATCGACTTTTCTTCCCATCCCCCGCCGTTTGTGCAGGCCCACCACCCTCGACTTTTGTGCAGGCCCACCACCCTCCCCCTGCGGGAGGGTCGAAATCGCTTGCGATTTCGGGGAGGGGCCCTCCCCACTCTCCATAAAAAAAACCTGCCCACAACCTTTTACAATTCCGTCTCCGCCCCTTTTCTTTTCTAAAATTCAGAGTTAGAGCCCAAACCGCAAAAAATCTGCTTCAGGCATATTTCTCAATCATCCCCTGAAGATCTT
>JBFWLD010000118.1:0-6475 GCA_050252315.1 Bdellovibrionales bacterium | reverse complement strand
TTTTCATATTACGTTGCCGACTTTGATGTCGGCGAAAACGCTTGAGGATGAATTGGAAAAGGGCGTTTATCAAGTGATCGGGCAGGTCGAACGCTTTTGGCGAGAGACGAATAAGGCGCCCGAAGGGCCTTCTCTTTATCTGCCGGTGGATGTTGCGGTGCCGACCTTGGCCGCGTGGTCGCAAATTCGCAATAGGCTGAAAAATGTGACGGCGATTGCAAGCTCGCATGTTGTGACCATGACGCGCGGCTTGGTCCATGCGGAGATTGAATATCGCGGTTCGATGCAAGACCTTCAGCCAGCGCTGCTGGAGCAAGGGCTTGTGTTGGATCAGGACATAACCGGTAGTTGGCGGCTCGGCGTCGCGAACGAGACACAGAATGAGGCTCGCCCATGAACTCCCGACAAACGCCAGCGCAGGTCAAGTTTTGGATCGGATTTTTCTTCGCTCTTATGGTTGTTTTTTGGGCCTTGCGTCCGATGCTGCTGCCTTTTGTCGCCGGGGCTGCTTTGGCGTATTTTTTGGATCCCGTTGTCGATCGGTTGGTCGCTTGGCGTTGGCCTCGCTGGGCCGGGACGGTTGTGACCCTGCTCGGGTTTATTTTGGCGGTCTTTCTGCTTCTTCTTTTGATTGTGCCGCTCGTGCAAAGTCAGGTCGTCGCGTTGATCGAGGCCTTGCCCGGCTACGTCGAAATTATGCGGAACAATATTATGCCGCATGTCTATGACTGGCTTCACCGTCTTTCCCCAACCGACGTTGAAAAGCTGCGTGAGGCTGCCGGGCAATATGCCGGTAACGCCGTCGGCATGGCTGGAGGGCTGGTGCGTAATATTGTAACAAAAGGTTTTGCCGTTTTTGACGTGCTGGCCTTGATTGTTATTACGCCGGTCGTTGCCTTTTATTTGTTGCGCGACTGGCCAAAGGTAACGCATACCATAGATATGTTGGTCCCTCGAAAACAACATGGGCTTTTTCGTCGCGCAATGCGGGAAATTAATCAGACCTTGTCCGGCTTTTTGCGCGGACAGGCGTTGGTCTGTCTGTCGCTGGCTGTTATTTATGGCGGCGGGTTGACGTTGGTCGGGTTGAAATACGGCGCTACCATTGGGATTATCGCTGGGGTTTTGTCGTTTATTCCCTATGTTGGCTCGAGCTTCGGGCTGATTGTCAGTATGGCGCTTGCTTTTATCCAATTCGATGACGCGGCTTCCATCCTGAAAGTTTTAGGTGTGTTTTTGACAGGACAGATTTTGGAAGGCTATGTGCTTACCCCGAAGCTTGTCGGCGATCGCGTCGGGTTGCATCCTGTTTGGATTTTATTTGCCCTGTTTGCGGGCGGCAGTCTGCTCGGCTTTGTCGGGGTGCTGATTGCCGTGCCTGTGGCCGCTGTTTTGGGCGTGTTGATCCGGCTTGGGATTAGCTATTACAAAGCCAGCCCTCTTTACGGCGCGCGTCAGGTGAAATCAAAGGATAAAGACAGCGCTGGGAAATCATGACGGGTCCGCAATATCATCTTCCTTTGCCGCAGGCCGAGGCCATGTCGGTCGAAGATTTTTTGCCCTCTTCGGCCAATGAGGAGGCTGTGCGCTGGTTGTTGCATCACGAACCTTCGGAGTGGCCATCGCATGTTTTGATTTTGTATGGACCGGAAGGGTCCGGCAAGACGCATCTTCTTTCGATTTGGTGCGATGTAGTCGGCGCGACACGCATTGATCCCGGCAATCGCGATGTTTTAGCGCGGCTTGTGGCGGGCGAGAGTGACGCGAAAGCGGTTGCTTTGGATAATGTCGATCGCTTTGCTGGCGATAAAGAGGTCGAAGAATGGCTTCAGCATTTTTACAACGCTACCAAAGCTGCGGGAATTCCCGTTTTGATGACGGCGCGCACGGCTCCGGCGGCGTGGGGGCTGACCTTACGCGATATTGAAACGCGACTTAAAAGTTGTTTGTCCGTTGCGTTGAAGGAACCGGATGATGAACTGATGCGCGGGCTTTTCGTGAAGCTGTTTCGGGATCGCCAACTGATGGTTGAAGCTGGGGTTGTCGAGTATTTGGCGCAACGTGTGGACCGGACGGGGACGGCTATTTGTGGCGTGGTGGCGGCGTTGGATGAAGCCTCCTTGCAGCAAAGCCGAAAAATCAGCATTCCATTTGTTCAGAAAATTCTTCAGCAACTTAACGCCTCAGATCAAGAGGCAGAAACGGTCGAGGTATGAAGCTTTTTTCTTCTCTTTATGCGCGGGCTATGGTGTGGGCGCGGCATCCGCGTGCGCCATGGTATTTGGCGGCACTGAGCTTCGCGGAATCCTCCTTTTTTCCTATTCCGCCGGATGTGATGCTGGCGCCGATGAGTTTGGCCAAGCCCAAACAAGCGTGGCGATTGGCTTTTTTAACCGCGCTGATGTCGGTTTTGGGAGGCATGGCCGGGTATCTGATCGGCCAGTTCGCTTTTGATTGGATCGAGCCGTTCTTGCGTGACAGCCATTACTGGCAGGCCTATCAAACCGCGGTCGCATGGTTCGAACGTTGGGGGTTTTGGGCTATTTTTGTGGCCGGGTTTTCGCCTATTCCCTACAAGGTTTTCACCATTGCTGCGGGGGCGATGTCTATGGCCTTTGCTCCGTTCGTTCTGGCTTCGCTGGTTGGGCGGGGGGCTCGGTTCTTTCTGGTCGCCGGGCTGATGGCTTGGGGCGGCGAGCGGATGGAAGCGGCCCTTCATTCCTATGTGGACCGCATCGGATGGGCGATGGTTGCGCTGATCATTGTGGGAGGGCTTGCCCACCACTATCTTTCCTGAGGGAGTTCGTTCAAATTACCTCAAAGTCCACAGCGAATAAAGCACGAAGTTTTCTTGGGAAAAGGCCCAAAATGTGCTTATCTGAGCCATGTTGTAAACCTTTTCAGGAAAACGGATTATGAAAAACGTCGTCGTTGTCGGCGCCCAGTGGGGCGATGAGGGTAAGGGGAAAATCGTTGACTGGCTGTCGTCGCGCGCGGATGTCGTGGTGCGGTTTCAGGGCGGCCATAATGCCGGGCATACGCTTGTCATCGACGGCGTGACGTATAAGTTAAATTTGTTGCCCTCCGGCATCGTGCGTAAGGGCAAGCTTTCCGTTATCGGCAACGGGGTGGTCGTCGATCCGTGGGCTCTTTTGACCGAGATTGAAAAAATCGCCGAGAAGGGCGTTGAGGTTACGCCGGAAAATTTGATTATTGCCGAAAATGTGCCTTTGATTTTACCGGTGCACGGTATTGTCGATCGTGCGCGAGAAGCGGCCAAAGGCGCGCGAAAGATTGGAACCACGGGGCGCGGCATCGGCCCCGCTTATGAAGATAAAATTGCTCGGCGCGGCATTCGTTTGTGCGATCTTACAATCCCGGACGTTTTGCGCGAGAAACTGGAAGAGCTTTTGGTGCATCACAATGCTCTGCTGCGTGGGTATGGCGCTCAAGAGCTGAAGGCGCAGGATTTGTTCGATCAACTGATGGAAATCGCGCCGCGCATTCTGCCTTTTGCCGCCGTGGTGTGGCAGCGCTTGGAAGAGGTCCGCAAGGAAGGCAAGCTGGTTTTGTTTGAAGGCGCTCAAGGTTCTATGTTGGATATTGATCATGGGACCTATCCGTTTGTGACCTCCAGCAATATTGTCGGCGGCGCGGCGGCTGCCGGGGCTGGCGTGGGGCCGAAGACTTTGGGGCGTATCCTCGGTATTTGTAAGGCCTATACCACGCGTGTCGGCTCCGGGCCTTTCCCGACGGAAGATACGACGGAAATCGGCGAAGGACTTGGTGAACGTGGCCGCGAGTTTGGGACGGTGACTGGGCGCAAGCGTCGGTGCGGATGGCTGGATGCCGTGCTGGTCCGGCAGGCTTCGAAAATCGGCGGGATTGACGGGCTGGCGCTGACCAAGCTGGATGTTTTGGACGGTATGGATGAGCTGAAGATTTGTCGCGCCTATAAGCTGAACGGCAAAGAGATCGACCATTTCCCGGCTAACCCTAAGGAACAGGCGATGGTCGAGCCCGTTTATGTAACCTGCGAAGGGTGGAGCGAAAGCACGCAAGGCGCGCGAAGCTGGGCGGATTTGCCAGCGGGCGCGATCAAATATATTCGTTTGATCGAAGAGCTGGCCGAAGTTCCGGTGACGCTGGTTTCTACCAGCCCCGAACGTGAGGATACGATCCTTGTTCGGGATCCTTTCGCGGATTAGGGCCAGGCCTCATGCCGGGTCCGACGGGACCGACAAAAAGAAAAATAATTTGTCCTTCCCACATATTCGACAGGTTTCGGTTTCCAATCGAATAGGGACGGTTGCTTGCGAAAAGAGGTCGTTTAGGGCTTTACGAAAACGGGAAAGCCTGCTTGCGCGATAAGGGCGTTTCCAGTCCTTTGCAGAAAGAATGCAGGAAAAGACTTGGCTCCCCGTCACGCAATGTTCATTGTTCAAAGAGGCGGCGACCGCAAACGCAACTTCAATCAACTTTTTTTGCGGCTTTGTTTTAGGAGGCCGGATTTCCTGTGCAAGGGTTATTCCTTGAATGACCTCGGTTTTGGATAGCCGAGGCTGTCGGAGGGACTCCACTTTTTCTTCTGGGGCTGTCCGTTCAAAATAAACCGGACGCGCATCGCCGAGTTGTTTGTTTTCGTGGATAGATAAGACGACGTTCAATCCGGCTTCTTGAAAAAGAGCGTTTATTCGTTTTTGAAGCCTTAGAAGACGAAGCGTGCCGCCCGAATGTTTTCGAGGTTTAGGGGTGGAGAGAATTTTTTTTATGACGGCGCCAGCCGTAGTTTGTCCCTGTGGATTAAGCTGGCGTTGAAGGGGTTTAATCGTTTTCAAAAGGCTTCGTTTTTGATCGCTCAAGGGAAGACCGTTTTTTACGGCATCATTCAGGACGTGAATAACGTCACGCGTTACCTCTTGTCGGGATAAACAGGAAAGGGGCGGCGAATAAGGCGTCATGCGATCATCGTTAAAAGGAAGGTCTGTTGGAAAATAGGCTGGTCCATACAAGAGCCAGCTTTGTCGCGTCTTCCGGCGTTTCAAGCGGGCCGCGCGGGAAGGTGGGGGTTGGGCTGGGTCCGTTTGGCATTTCTCCCTCCATCCAGACGGCTCTGGCATCGCTGTTGCGACGGTTGGGGTCAATAGCGATTTTTGCAAAGAGCCCAGCGTCGGAAAAGAAGCGACTGGCGGTGTTGCGAACACCCAAAAAAGCTGCGGAAGCCCGCGCGGGAGGTCTATCAAAAAGCGTTTCGACAAGGGCTTTGCAGGTTGTTTGATGGTCGTCGTTGAGTTGCGTCGTCAGCATAAAGATGCGACGAAGGGTCATATTCGCGTTGCGGGGGAGCTTTTTGTAACGGGTAAGCGCAATGGCGGTTAAGGTCAGAATTTCTTCGCGGTTTAATTTTTTGCCGTCCTCGCTTGTTAAGGGCAGAGCAACGCCGAGCGGAACGGCCGTTTTTTCAAAAAAGACTTTTTTGTTGTCATCGTATCGGTTTGATCCTTGCGTTTTAATCATAAGAGCACCGCCGGTAGCCGCGAAGAGCTGATTAATGCCGGCCCGCGTCCTTGCGGGTAAGAAAATGTCGATTTCTTTTAAAGCGCCGATCGTTGTGATGCCGTTAGGGGGAAGGCTGGCGGCTATTTTCTGCGCCATAAAGGAGATTCTTTGATATTTTAAGCTTAAGATGGGAGCGTTTTCCAAGACCTGCAATTCAGCGGAAACCGCATCTTTCGGTAAGGGCTCAGGTGCGGGGGGCTTGGGGCGGAGGTTTTTCTGTCTTTGGCGCGAAAGCCTGTCGGCGGCTTCGAAAAGGTTTTCCGGTAATTGGGCAAAAGGCCCTTTCCTTAATTTCGGCGTAGCCTGGGTAAAATAAACAAAACGGATTTTCGAGTCTTTATAATAGCGTGCTGCGCGGAGCATCCAGGTTGAACTGGTTTGAGAAAGCAGGGCGTTGATCTTTGAAAAAAGCCTGTTGAGGCGGTTGTTAATGTTTACCGGTGTGCTTTTTTCGGGCTCTACTAATACGGCTGGGGCGAGCTTTTCTGGCGTTGTGTAGCCTTTTTGGTTTAACAGATTTAGGATTGTCGTAAGGGCTGCCATAATATGGCGATTTTTTAGGGGAAGCTCCGGGTCGGCCAGATAGCTTTTGGTTAGCTCCGGAAGGAGCTTTCCTTTCAAATGGGATTTTGATAAAGGCGCGTCGTTGGGTGTCATTATTTTTTAAATCTTTAATAAAGCGAGAATGAAACGAAGGATAAGAAAAAAACGGCAGGCAAACAATAAAAAGCGAGGGAAATACTTTTCCGTCGTTAACTATAAGGAAGTGGCCGCGCGACAGAGCCTCCGTGCAGTTTTTCCTTGACTAAAAACGAAAAAAAGCCATCTTTCTTGGACCGTTCGCGGGTGTAGCTCAATGGTAGAGCAGAAGCTTCCCAAGCTTACGACGAGGGTTCGATTCCCTTCACCCGCTCCA
>JBFWLD010000117.1:0-6526 GCA_050252315.1 Bdellovibrionales bacterium | reverse complement strand
CACGGTTCGGTACATTTTATGTTCCATATTCAGTTTCTTTTGTCCGGCAGGGGTCAGAACTTTTAAGGAAATGCCGGTGTCTTTCACCCATGCCAGAAAAACGTCATTGGTTTTTTTAAGCAAAGGAGTCGTCCAAAGTGCTTCGCCAGCCGATGAGGTTAAAATAGGTTGGCGCGGGTCTGTGCAGGCTTTGTAAATATCTTCGTTCCACTTGGCCATGAAGGAGGGGCCGGTGAAGCGCTGGATGGTCGCAATATCCTCTATGGCGCGGACGCCGCCAGTCAGGGGAAACTCAATTTGGTGCGCCTCGAACGTGTTTTGTAGGGTTCGCTGCGTTTTAAGGCGGGTTTTTTGGCTGCCGGATTCGAACTCCTTGACGGCGGACAGGGACAGTCCGGCGAAAACGGCCAGATCCTTTTGCTGCCATTCAAGAATGGCGCGAGCGGCGCGGGACAGGCGAGGGGTAATCAAAAGCTCTTTCATATTTGTTAAACTATCATCTAAAAGCTAAAAAAGCTTTTATAAAGAGAAAGGCTCTTTGCTTTCAGGCGACATTGATAGGCTGTCCGTAGAAAGAAGGCAGGGGGGCTTCAATGGTAGAAAACAGGCAGCGTTTTTGGGGCGTGATGGTTTTGGTATTCATCGCAGGGATGTTTTGGGGGCGCGGTCTGCTTGTGCCGGAGACGTCAGAAGCTCGTGAAACTGCGCTGCAACGGGTGCTTCGGACTGGCACCTTGCGCTGTGGGTATATTGTTTTTGCCCCTTACTTTGAAATCGACCCGAAGACAGGCCGTAAATCAGGCCTTGGCTATGCGTTTGCCGAGGCGATTGGGGAAGAGCTGGGCGTGCGTGTCGAATGGGTCGAAGAAACCGGCTGGGGAACTTTTGCTGAAGGGCTGAACGCCGGGCGGTATGATGCGCTTTGCTCGCCTTTGTGGGAATCCGGGCAGCGCGCGCGGGCGGCTTTGCTGACGCGCCCGATTTTTGCCGATAAAGTTTTTGCTTATGTTCGAGCGGATGACGGGCGGTTTGATGATGGCTTGTCCGCGTTAAACAAGAAAGGCGTCCGGATCGCGGATTATGAAGGCGACATTACGAAAAAGGTTCGGGAGTTGGCTTTTCCGTTGGCACAGGATGTGGCGCTTTCCCCGCTGACCGGTGAGGGCGAGTATTTACTGAATGTGGCGACGCGCAAGGCAGACGCTGTGCTGGTCGGGATGGATGCTGCTCAGAGGTATAATCGAACCGCGACGGTTAAACTGAAGCCTGTCGGGTCTGAGCCGGTGCGGTTTTTTTCGGCTGTGTTGGCTGTTCGGCATGGGGAACAGGATTTAAAAGACGCTCTGGACTCTACCCTTCATGCCCTATCCGTGAGCGGTCAGGCTCAGGCGATCCTCGCGCGTTATCCGGGGCAATCTTGTGTTCGCTAGACAAAAAGAAGTGGCCGCTACCCTTTTTTTAGCCTAATGTCGGAATAGACTAGCTTGAAAAAAAGAAGAGGTCCCATGAAAATAGTTCTTACGATTATCGGGAAAGATTGCATCGGCATTGTCGCCGCCGTCAGCACGGCGTTGGCCGAGCGCCGCGTGAATATTATGGACATGAACCAGAACATCATGAACGGCTTTTTCAACATGGTGATGATTGCGGATATGGAAAGCTCGACCGTTTCGCTCGGCGAACTGCAAGACAGTATGCGTGCGGTCGGCGAGAAGCTGGGGCTTCAAATCAAGGTTCAAAGCGAAGAAATTTTTAATGCGATGCATACGGTTTAAGGGTGTGGGTTCATGTTACGGACGGAAAACATTTTAGAAACGAACCGCATGATTGCGGAAAACAAACTGGATGTGCGCACCATTACGATGGGGATCAGCCTCCGCGATTGCGCGCACCCGGAGCTGAGCGTTTTTTGCACGAATATTTATGACAAGATTACGAAATATGCGGCTGACCTTGTGCGCGTTGGGGAAGAGCTTGAGACGACGTTCGGCGTGCCGATTGTCAATAAGCGTATCGCGATTACGCCGATAGCCATTGCCGCAGATGCGTGTAAGACGGATACGTTTGTGCCTGTGGCCGAGGCTTTGGAAAAAGCGGCGGAAACATTAGGCGTGAATTTTATCGGCGGGTTTTCAGCGCTGATCGACAGTGGTTGTACGCACGGCGATGCGACACTGATTGATTCGATCCCCGAAGCCATGGCCAAGACAGAGCGCGTTTGCGCTTCGGTTAATATCGGATCGACCAAGGCTGGCATCAATATGAATGCTGTGCGGCGGATGGGGCATATTATCAAAGAAACGGCGGCGCTAACCGCTGATCGCGATGCGCTGGGTTGTGCGAAATTGGTGACCTTTTGCAATGCTGTTGAGAATAACCCGTTTATGGCAGGCGCGTTTCATGGCGTGACGCAGGGGGACTGCGCGATCCATGTTGGCGTCAGCGGCCCCGGCGTGGTCAAGCATGCGCTGGAAACCGTGCGCGGCGCGTCGTTCGACGAAGTTGCCGAGATGATTAAGCGTACGGCCTTTAAGATTACGCGTGTTGGTCAGTTGGTGGCGCGTGAGGCGGCTAATCGGTTGAATGCGCCGCTTGGGATTATTGATTTGTCGTTGGCTCCGACTGCGGAAGTCGGCGACAGCGTGGCTCATATTCTGGAAGAAATGGGACTGGAAAGCTGTGGCGCGCCGGGGACAACCGCCGCGTTGGCGTTGCTGAACGATGCGGTCAAAAAAGGTGGTCAGATGGCGGCCCTGCATGTCGGCGGGTTGAGCGGCGCTTTTATCCCTGTGAGCGAAGATATGGGCATGATTAACGCCGTGCAGCGCGGAAGCCTGTCGTTGGAAAAGTTGGAGGCGATGACCTGCGTTTGCTCGGTGGGGCTTGATATGATCGCGGTGCCGGGCGATACCTCGGCGGACACGTTGTCCGGTATTATCGCGGATGAAGCTGCGATCGGCATGATAAATAATAAAACGACGGCGGTTCGGTTGATCCCGGTGCCGGGGAAGAAAGTCGGCGATCATGCGGAGTTCGGCGGTCTTTTAGGCCATGCCCCCATTATTGCCGTCAATACTTTCGGGCAAAAGGACTTTATCGCGCGCGGTGGTCATATCCCCGCGCCGATCCGCAGTTTGACGAATTGATGCCGCTCTGCCCCTTGCTTTTGGCGCCGTTTTTTTTCATGATCGGATTTGCATGAGGGATCCTTGTGCGATCCTTTGGAACCGCCCTGAATACGACCATGAAAATCAAACTGATTATTTGGGATTTGGACGAGACGCTTTGGCACGGCACCTTGGCCGAGGGCGATGATGTTGTTTTGATCGAACGGCGCGCGGAAAGCATTCGAAAGTTGAATGAAAGCGGTATCGTTTCGGCGATCTGTTCGAAAAACGATCCGGCGCAAGCGCAGGCAAAGCTGGAAGAACTCGGCCTTTGGGAGGCTTTTGTTTTTCCGCGCATCAGCTTTGTGCCCAAAGCGCCGGTCTTGGCGCAGATGATTGAGGATATGCAGCTTCGCCCCGTCAACGTGTTGTTTGTGGACGACAATGTTCACAATCTGAACGAAGCGAAGCATTTGCTGCCGGATTTACAGATCATTGACGCTTCAACGGACGTGTGCGACGCGCTGTTGGACGACCTTGTCGAAAAGAATAAAGACGTGCATAAAAGCCGCGTTGAATCCTATCGTATCCTTGAGAAAAAAGCGCAGGATCGCGAAGTCGCTCACCAGTCAACCGAAGATTTTTTACGCGCCTGCGACATTCATGTCTGCCTTGTTCAACGTACCGACGCTTTGGATTTTGCGCCGAGAATTGAGGAGCTTCTCAACCGTAGCAATCAACTAAACTTTACCAAATCTCGCATGAAAGAGGGCGAGGGCGAAGCCATGATCGTGCAAGGCCAGCGCTTTTATTCGATCGCCGTCTTTGTGTGGGATAAATACGGCTATTATGGGTTGGTCGGGTTTGCTGGCGTTGAAAAATTTAAAGACCTGACGCATTTTGCCTTTTCCTGCCGCATTATGCACATGGGGATCGAAAACTGGGTGTTGGCGCGGATACAGGAATTACTACCGCAAGTTCGGCATATTCGGGTGCCTGTTTCTCCTTCTAAACCTGAATGGATTACCGAGGAACTCTATCAAGACAGCGCCGTTCGCCAGAAAATATGGGCACAGGAATTTCCGGATGTGAAAGTGGAAACGAAGCTGCGTTTTATCGCCAATTGTCAGTCAGGAGCGTTAGCGCATTTCAGCGGCCTTGCGCCGGTGTCCGAGTTTGACAACACGGCTTTTTATTTTGAACTGCGCAGGCTTATCAAAGGTGACGGTAAGAAGCATGTTTTTCCGCCCTATCTGGTTTTTGCCGCCTTTGTGGATTATGGCAAGGACTGGCCGGGCGCAACCGTCGAGCAGGAAGCGGTTGTTTTTGAAAAATGTGTTCGGCAGTTTTGTTCGTTTGTTGGGCAGAATAAAATCAAAATGTTTTTGATCATCCCGCCGGAAGACGCGCCGGAGGACAAGTTTCAACCAGAAAATCAGCTTACTCGTGAGCGTGTGATCCTGTTTAATGACGCATGGCGGCGCGCGGCCAGAGAGTTTCCTGATATTACGTCCTTGGAAGTCGCGTCAATGGCCAATCCCGACGAGATGGTTGATGTCCGTCATTACGGCATTACCCTTCTTAAAAAGATTTCGGATCAAATCGCAAGCTGGTATGCGCAGGTTTCTGACGACGGACAAAGGATACGGGAGGTAGGATAATGGATGTTGCTTCGTTTGACGATAAGGCGGTGCTAAAAATTTTTAATGACCTTGGGCAGCTCCTTCGTTCGCGGCGGTTGGATTTGGGGCGAACGACCTATTCTTTGCCTTTGGCTTTGGGGATAAGGGAGGCCCTTCAGTGTGGGTATGACAAGCTATCGGTGATCGAGTTTGGCGTTGCTGCGGGCGCAGGGTTGCTGGATTTGTGTAAGGCTGCGCACTATTTTCGCGATACGTTCGGCATGGACATTCGTGTCTATGGATTTGATACGGGGAGCGGTCTGCCGGAACTGCATGGCTATCGCGATCATCCCGAATTGTGGCATCAAGGCAAATACGCCATGGAAGATCCCGACCGGCTGCGGGCCAAGCTTCCGCCTTTTGCCGAACTGATTATCGGGGATATTGGCGAGACGTTGGTTCCGTTCCAAGAAAAATTGGAGGAACACCCGTTGGCCTTTGTTTCCGTAGATGTGGATTTTTATTCATCCGCCGTTAAGACGTTGCCGGTGTTTACGGGGCCTGCCGATCATTATCTGCCTGCTGTGCCGATTTATTTCGACGATATTTTGCAGTTGTTCATGTATCACCCGTGGGCTGGTGAATCTTTGGCTGTGTCCGAATTTAATGAAGCGCAGGCCATGCGCAAGATTGCCGCTAAGCCGCATTTTAACATGGTTGGCCTTCACGCGTGCCATGTTTTGGATCATCCGATTTGTCAGGGTGAACAAAAAGCACGTTTTCCTTTGATGGGCCGAACGATTTAAATTTAATGCGCGCCCGCCCAATTTTTGGCGTGACCTGCTTCGGCAGTTAGTGGGATGCGAAGAGACAGGACGGGAAGCGGCGCTTCCTGCATGGTCTTCTTAACGATGGCGGCGGTTTTTTCTAACTCATTGACGGGGACTTCGAAGATCAGTTCGTCATGCACTTGTAACAGCATTTTGGCCGATAGCTCCGCTTCGCGCAACGCGTACGGCATTCGGATCATGGCGCGTTTCATGATGTCGGCTGCCGTGCCTTGAAGCGGGGCGTTGATGGCTTGGCGCTCCGCGCCGTTGCGGCGTGCCGGGTTTTTGTCGTTGATGCTCGGGACATGAATACGGCGTCCAAACAGGGTTGAAACATAACCGTGCGTACGGGCGAATTCCTTGGTGCTTTCCATCCAGTCGCGCAATTCATGGAAGCGATCCAGATAGGCGCGGATGAAGTGCGTGGCCTCGCCCATCGAGCATCCCAATTGCTTGGCTAGGCCGAAGCCGCTGATGCCGTAGATAATGCCAAAATTGATGGCTTTGGCTTGGCGCCGCCGCTCGGGCGGCAATTCGGCCAGAGGGATGTTGAAAACTTGACTTGCGGTCAGAGCGTGGATGTCTTGGCCTTCGTGAAAGGCCTGGATCAGGGCTTCGATCCCAGCAGCTTCTGCCGCAAGACGCAGTTCAATTTGTGAATAATCGACCGACAAAAGTTCGCATCCTTCCGCCGCGACAAAGGCTTGGCGGATGGCGCGGCCTTCCTCCGTGCGGATGGGGATGTTTTGCAGGTTCGGGTCCGTCGAGGAGAGCCTTCCGGTGGCTGCGCCGACAAGAGAGAAGGAGGTGTGGACGCGCCCGGTCTTTGAGCTGATCTGCTCCGGCAGCGCGTCGGTGTAGGTGCTTTTCAGCTTGGCAAGCGCGCGCCAGCCCAGAACTTTGGCAACGATTTCGTTGCCTTCTTCCGCCAGAGGTTCCAGTACCGCATGGCTGGTGGAAAAGGCGC
>JBFWLD010000116.1:0-6586 GCA_050252315.1 Bdellovibrionales bacterium | reverse complement strand
GGCTTTCGCCTTTGCGGTTCTTACCGGATTTACTGATCGGCGTCCGAACCAATATCCCGCATGCTGCGGCGTGTCTGGAAAAGATCGCGGTTCAAAAGGCCGAGGTTTCTGAGATGGCATCCCGGTTGCGCGCTTCTTTCTTGCATCGGTATCGCCATCTTTCGGGGCAGGAACGGCTCTTATCCGGAAAAACGGCTTTTGTCGGTCAAACCGCTTGTGATGTTTCACTAGCGTTTCAAGGGCACTTCGTGACGATTGAATCCTTTAAAGACCGACTCGTTGAAAGAGCAGGAGGGCGCGAGCTGGCCTATCTTCCGCATCCGGCGGCGACGCGTGCGCATCGTGCCAAGGAGCTGTCTTTTCTTCAGACCCTCTGCCCATCCTGCCGCACGATGGAGGTAAATCTGTATAATCTCTTGTGTGTGGACGAAGATATTGAGTTGCTTGGAATCTCTTCCGGCTCTTTGCAGGAGGCGGCTTATTTTGAAAAAAAGGCCGAGGCTTTTCTGCCGCCGGTTTGTCCTGTCCGTTTCCCCGGAGAGGTCGGTGATGGGTATCTTCACCTTACGTTGGATACGTTTACCGATCCCGAATGGATTCGCTCTTTTCTCGGGGGCGCGTCGGCGTCGCTTTCTCCCCAGCCGCTTCGACGGATACGGCCCAATGCCCTGCGCGAGTTACATAACGCGTGGTGGGCTTATGCCGATCATATCGTTAAGGACAATGTTTTTTGGCAGACCGTGCAAAAGCCGGTGCTCGAAAAGCTTGGGCAGAATGTCTCCTTTGTTTTGGACTGTGTTGCCGATCAGGGGCCGGAGGTTCCGGCTTTCCGCCAACGATTGGGGCAAACCCTGTGGAAATGGGTCAACGGCGATCCGATCCGTTTTGAGGCGAATGGGACGATTTGCGCCAATGGCGAGCCGACCGGGCGCTATAGCATCCTTGATGCAGCCCACCGCGTTATTATGGTTTCCTATTCGAATGGGCTTTGGTTGAATCGTGTAACTCTCAGTGAGGATGGGTTGAAAATGTCAGGGGTCAACACGAACGGCGCGTCCTTCGAGGTGACGGCGCTATCATCGGATTGAGCAGGTGTGCCAATGGATATTCTCCCCCTTTATCCGCTTCAGAACGTTAAGTCGTCCGGACATCCCGGCGCTGAAGATTTATATCAACGCCGGATGCCTCCCTCTACGGTTGTAGATTTTAATACGTTTTTTTCGAGCTTTTATGAAAGCTATTGGCGGGCCTATACACGCGTCCGAACCCTCTTTTTTTCCTTTACGATTCAGGGGGCGGGGACTCTTAAACTCTATCGGCAGGTAGAGGCCATGGCAGCGGTTTCTATTTTTGAAGCGCGCTATGCTGGAGAAAAGGAGCGCGTGCAGGTGCGGGTGCCCGACCCCCAAGAAGCTGACGGCGGAAGAGTTTTCGCTATTTTTGAGCCCGAGGAGTCTTCCTATTCGATCACCGAAGCGGCATGGGAAACGGATCAGCCCCCGGCCCTTGAGGTTGGGTTGGCGGCTGTTGTTTGCACCTTCAACCGAGAGGATGACGTTTGCAACCTAGTAGAAAAATTTGCGCAAGCGTCCGGTGTTGTCGAGGTTATCATTGTCAATCACGGGGAAAAGGGTTTATCGAACCGTCTGGCCCCGCGTTTGTCGGCGTACGCACGCAGTTTGCCGACGACTTTCTGCGATCAAGATAATTTGGGCGGCAGCGGCGGTTTTTCAAGAGGCATGTATGCCGCCCAACAGCATGGCAAAGCCAGCCATATTCTTTTGTGCGATGACGACATTGCCATCGACCCGGATATTATCACGAGAATTGCGGCTGTTTTGCGGTACAGCGATGGGCGTTTGGCGCTCGGCGGCATGATGCTTGATCGGTTTAAGCCGACATGGCTGCATAATAATGTGACTACGTTTCGGGACGATTTGTTTAAAGTCGTAACGCCGCTGCCGAATGTCGATTTGGCCGAGTCGATGGCGCTCGCGCCCCTTTCTGTTGCAGATACCGCCGATATGAACGGCTGGTGGTGTTATGCTTTCCCATGTTCTTATCTTCAAAAGACGGGTTTTGCCTTGCCGTTTTTCCTGCATTATGACGATGGCGAGTTCGGGCTTCGGCTCGGCGAGCTTGGATGCCGCACGGTGTCGTGGCCGGGCATCGCCGTTTGGCATGAACCCTTTTACGCCAAGCAACAAAGCGTTCGTCGCTATTATGACTTTAGAAACGTTCTTTTTCTTTTTCGGGGACATAAAAGGCTTCATCGTCTGGCCTGTTTGCGCCAGTTTACTTGGCGGTTTGCGATTAACCTTGTCCAATATCAATATGACAGCGCATGGTCGATTTTGCAGGCAATGGCCGATTATCTGGCCGGGCCTTCGTTGTTGGCGGCATGGTCGGCGGAAGATCACCGTTCCCTTTTGACACGGGCGCAGGCTTGGGGGGAGGAGCCTTTACCCTGTGCGTCCTGCCCGGAAAAGTCGCCAGTTTCTCCTTTTGTACCTCAAAAGGAATCAGGGGCTCTCGCGCGGCGTATTCTCAGCGATTTGGTCCGGCCCGTAACGGAGCTTACGCCGCCTTGTGTAGAGCCGACTGCGTGGCATATCTGGGGCGCGACCGGATATGACGCTTACGCTTTTTATTTCGATAAGGAAAAAATATTGCAGATTTATCGCCGGAGTCCGGTGCGAGCCTTGCGTTTAGGCTGTCGGTTTGTCGGTTTGTTTGTGGCTTTTGCCTGCGGGTGGGATTATCGCTGGCGCGTTTCGGATCTGACCAAGTTGAGTTCGCTGGATTTCTGGCGGCAGAAGTGGCTGTTATAAGAGCGTGCCGGTTTTGGTTCTAACCCTTTCGACAAGGTCGAAAAGCGTCTTGAGATTTTGTTTGGGAAAGAGGTCTTGGGAAAGGGCAAGGCTTTGTGCCGCCCTCTCTTCAAGGCTGCCCGCGTTCGCCAAAAGAGGTTCCATCTGGTCGGCCAGCGGCGCGTTCCATTGATACAGATGGATCGAAGGACAATTCCGGCCATGAGACTCCCACCACATATTCGAGTCGGTGATAAGACACGTCCCGGCAGCAAGGCCAAAAATCGTTCGTTCATGGATCATGTCGCGGCAATAGGGACTCGTATTGCAGGTGATTTGGGAACGCACATAAAGAGAAAAAGAGCCGTAAGAGCTGACAGCGGGTTTAAACTCGGCGCGGGCGTTCTTCTTATCAATATGGTCCCACCCGTTGCCGATAATCAGCGCGCCTTCTTGCTTTTTGAGCCATTCGACAAAGATATTGGATCGCTCATTTCGTAAGGTGCGATCCATAAAGCGCACAATGCCCCAGAAGGTGGGTTGCAGCTCAAGATAATTGTACCCCAGCGCGGAGAAAAGGTCTGCCGCTAAGTCACAAAGCTGGAGATTCGGATTTTGTCTGGCACGTTCAAGCTGTTGGGTCACGGCGTCTTGCACGGGCTTGGGAAGTTCTTGCCAGTAAAGCGCGTCTTCTTTAGCAGCAGCCGGGAAAACGCCGCTTTTGAGGTAGAGAAATTTGATGGGTCTTTCCGAAAAAGGCACCCAAGGTTTGGGCAAATCCGCCAACAGGCCGAAAGGCCGAGCTATAGAAATCTGGTCGCTAGGTAAATATTTTTCTTTGGTTTCAAGGAAGGATTCATAGTGATACAGGTTCGCGACGAAAGGGCTTTCACAGCTATGATTATTATAATTATAACAAGGATGGTCGTGGTGAATCCCCAAGAAAGGCACCTTAAAGGCTTGCCATAAATTGGTTTGGTTGTCGCCTGCCCGCAAGCGGGAGCCGATACCCTGTAGGCCGAATCCGAAGGCGATGTCGTTTTTTTTCAAAAGTTCTTGAAAGAGCTTGATGCTTTCCGGTTTGCGGAAGTCGATCATAAGCGCCTCGTGCCCCCATGACCGGAAGATTTTACAATAGCCTTCCGTTGCGGCGGTAAGGGCCTCGTTTTCGTTTTCCGCGACGATACCGACAATAGTATTTTTGGTTTGGCTGTTCATGAGGTTGTTCCGACGCCCTTGGGTAAGGGGCGTATCCAAACATATCGGCGGCATGGCTTCAAGGTTGGAATGTATCAAGGATAAGAAGAGAAAAGGCCTATCCGTTTGTTTTTGCCGAGGAGGGGAGGGCTCTCTTAATCTTTTGCAGGTTTTCTTGTGTCTTTAGAGGGCTATAGTGTTGTGGGAGAAAGGTCGGAAGTTTTTTCTCTATGAGAGGCATTTTAAATCGTAGTCCGGTAAGTTCACTAAATGTCCGTGCCAGTTCGGCGGCCATAAGCGGATTATGAAGAATTGGAAAGAAAAGCATCTTTTCTATTGGAGCTTTGCTCAGGCCGCCCATGTCAATGATGCCGACTCTGTCATCCGTCGTTTCCTTCGTAATATTATCTGGACGAAGATCCTGTGGCAAAAGCCCGTCCATGTACCTGTAGGTAAAGGCCGCAAAATGGCCGACGGCATGGCCAATCTTCGGGCCATCAAGAAGGAATTGTCGGCGCATTTCGGGGGATGAATCATAATCTCCCCCCAGTTTTCCCATGAGAAGAATTTGTGGGTCGGGGCAGACATCAAGCGCTGTCGGTGTTCGGTATAACGCGTGTGGCGCATATTGCAGTGTATGGATTCGGTTGAATTCCGTTGGATAGGGCACAACGCCGAAAGCGGTTTGTTTGCGCGCTTTTATGATGATTTGAGGGGCGGTTTGGGGACTGAAAACAAGACTCGACCGTCCGTCTCTGTGCAGGACAAATTGGTCGGTCGGCTCAAAGTATTTCCCTGAACAAAGCAAGGGATTTTTCTGAATCTGTCGGAGGTCTGAATGGGTTGAGAGAAAGAAAAGTTTTTGCCCCATCTTGCTGGCTCTATTTAAAAGACAAAGAATTTTGTGTTAAATCGTGCGTCAATCGTAAGACGATATTATCATAAAAAGAGGGCTTCTTTTGTGAAGTGTATTATTTTCATAAGATAATGACCGGAAAAACGGACAGTTTTGTTCAATGGTTAACAGGGAGAAGGGAAAAGATTAAGGCGCTTGGGCTCGGCCTTTCCATTGTCCCCCGCGACCGAGCCAAAAGCGAAGCGCGGAACCGATCGTCGCGCTGGCATAAAACAAGGCGATCAACGGAAGGGCAAAGCCCCACAGGCCGTTTTGGTTGTAAAGACGCAAGACAGGTTGGAACGAAAGGGCCATCAGGATCCATGTTGCCAGACCTACGGAATGCGTCCAGCCATGGCCGTAAAGCGCGGCCCATGGAGGGGCCATAAAAATAAGGGCCAAAGCCAGAAGGGTGAAGAGCAAAAGGAAAAAGGAGTAATGTAATTGCGTGAAAGCGGTGCGGGCGATCATGTTCCAGATTTCGCCAAAGCCGGTATAACGGCGCGAACTTGTCGTGGTTCGGGTTGCGAATAAATGAACCCTTCCACCAGTTTTTTTGATGGCCGCGGCTAACGAACAATCATCAATCAGGGCGTTCCGGATGGCGTCGATGCCGCCTATGCGTTTTAAGGCAGAGGGACGGACCAGCATGCATCCCCCGGCGGCTCCGGCGGTTCTGGCGTTGGGTTTGGCAATCCATCGCTGGGGATATAGCATGAAAAAGAAATAGACAAAGGCCGGGATCAAAGCGCGTTCGGCAAAGATATCGCAATTTAACTTTACCATCAGGGAAGTCAGATCGACGTTTTCTTGTTGGGCATGGGAGATCAGGTGATGCAGATTATCCGGGGCGTGCGTAATGTCGGCATCCGTTAAAAGCATAAAATCCGGATTTATTTGATAGGCTGCGTCCAGCCCTTGTCGAACGGCCCACAATTTGCCTGTCCATCCGTTGGGAAGGGGCTTCCCGTTAAGAATGGTCAAAAGAGAAAGCCTGTTGGTTCGTTTGGCTTCTTGGCGTGCAGCTTCGGCAGTCCCATCGGTTGAATGATCGTCTACTAAAAAGATATGCAGCTTTCCTTGGATTTTTTGCGAGAAAAGAGAGTGAAGCGTGGTCGCTATGGTCGCCACTTCATCGCGGGCAGGAATAACTACGGCGACGTTTGAAGGCCGATCGCAAGGTCGAGCCTCGGTCGTGGGTAAAAAAAGAATCCGCCAATAGGCGCCGCGAAAAAGAAGAAGGAAGACCCAAAGGCATAGAGAAAGGATTGAGACGCTTAGCACAAGGCCCCCTTTAGACTGGTAGCTTTTTGATTTTTTACTCTTATCGCGCGGACTTTATCACGATCCGGATTAAAGGGTGATAAAATAACAGGTGGTTTCGGTTTTTTGATGCTCAGGAGGAAACGGGCGAAGCCTGATCCATCTCTTTGTTATGGAAAGGAAAAAACCCGTCGTCTGGGAGGCCCGACCTATGGTATAACGGCCCGAAAATAAGGAGGAAAAATGAAAGTTCTTTTGACAGGAGGCGCTGGCTATATCGGTTCTCATACGGGGGTCGAGTTGATAAAAGCCGGCCATGATGTCGTCCTTTACGATAATTTGTGTAATGCAAATCCTAGGGTTGTATCGCGCATCGAAAAAATTACCGGTCGGCGGCCTGCCTTTGTTGAAGGGGATGTTC
>JBFWLD010000115.1:0-6610 GCA_050252315.1 Bdellovibrionales bacterium | reverse complement strand
TCCGGTGGGCATTCGCAGCTTGTGCTGGCTCAAGGCGTGGGGCGGTATCGGTGTTTGGGAACCACGCTGGATGATGCCATCGGTGAGTGTTTCGATAAAAGCGCTAAGCTTATGGGGCTGGGCTATCCCGGCGGGCCGAGGATTGAACTGGCGGCCAGAGACGGGCGCGTCGGAGCGATTGATTTGCCTGCGCCGATGGTTGGTCGGCCCGGCTGCGACTTTTCTTTTTCAGGGCTGAAGACGGCGGTTCGTTTGGCGGTTCAGGCGCAAGAGCCGCCTTTGTCTGCGGTTTTAGTGGCAGATATGGCGGCTTGTTTGCAGACGACGATTTCTCGGATTCTGACGGATCGGACCCGGCATGCCTTTACTTTTCTCGAGCAGGAGGGAATCGTGCCTTCGGCTTTGGTTGTCGGCGGCGGCGTGGCGGCCAATCAGGTCGTTCGTGCGGCGCTGACGCAACTGGCCGATGCGCAGGGCGTGCCGTTTTATGCGCCGCCCATGGCGCTTTGCACCGATAATGGCGCGATGATTGCTTGGGCTGGACTTGAGCGCTTCCGTTTGGGTATGGTGGATGACTTGACAATCCGGACGCGGCCTCGGTGGCCGCTGGAGTCTTTGGCTAAGGAAACGGGAGGGGTGGCTTCGTGACGGTTTTTCAGCATTTTGGCGTGATCGGCGGTGGTGCATGGGGAACGGCTTTGGCGCAGGCATTGAGGCGGGCCGGGCGCGACGTGACCCTTTGGGTGCGCGAGGCCGAGTTGGCCGACGCGATCCAAACGAAGCATGAGAATACCTTTTATCTTCCGGGGGTTGCTCTTGATGACAACATAGGCGCAACGCATGATATGGCGGCTCTTGCCGGGTGCGATGCGTGGCTTTTGGTGTGCCCTGTCCAGCATATGCGCGGTATTTGCGCTCAGCTTCGCGAGATCGGCGCGCCGCAGACTCTCCCGATTATTTTGTGCAGCAAAGGGATTGAGCTTGGGACTTTAAAATGGCCGTCGGAAATTGTAGCGGAGGCTTTACCGGGGCATCCTTTGGCCGTTCTTTCGGGGCCGAGCTTCGCCAAGGAGGTCGCTCTGGATCAGCCGACCGCCGTTACGCTGGCTTGTGCTCAGGAAGAGCTGGGGCAAAGCCTTTGCCATGCGGTCGGCAGTTTGTCGTTTCGTCCTTATTACAGCCCTGATGTGCTTGGTGCGCAAATTGGCGGCGCTATTAAGAATGTGTTGGCCATTGCAACCGGCATTGCTGCCGGGTGCCGGATGGGAGAAAATGCTCGTGCGGCGTTGATGACTCGTGGGTTGGCGGAAATGATGCGTTTGGGGCGCTGCCTCGGGGCGCGCGAGGAGACGTTGATGGGCTTGTGTGGGCTTGGCGATTTAGTGCTCACCTGTTCGAGTATGCAATCTCGCAATATGTCTTTGGGGGCGGCTTTGGGGCAGGGCCGGTCTTTGACCGAAATTATGGAAGAACGCAACAGCGTTGCCGAAGGTGTGCCTACAACAGCGGCGGCCATGGCTTTGGCGGATTTGAAAGGTGTGGAGATGCCGATCGTTCAGGCTGTGGATTCCATTTTAAATCACGGGGCGGCGGTTTCGGATGTTATTTTGGCCTTGCTGTCGCGGCCTTTGAAGGCTGAGCGTTGATTAATTAACGACGTAAATCTGATCAATAAAAAATAAAGCCTTTTTCGCCGAAGGAAAAGGCGTCCCATTCCCGCAAGGGAAGGGGGGTAGGCGGAGATGACCCCTCCCCGAAAAAGCTTTAGCTTTTTCGACCCTCCCGCAAGGGGCGGGTGGTGGGCCTGCACAAAAGTCGAGGGTGGTGGGTTTGCACAAAGGGCGGGGGAGGGGAAGAAAAGGCGATCAAGAAAATAAAAGCGATCAAGGCAAAATATAGTCAAATGTCATAAGAATTCCCCATAATGACGCCGAGATTTTTGTCCATGGCTAGGCAGAAAGCGCAGCGCATAATGGCGTTATGGACAAGCTTTCTAGAGCAGATCGTGATTAGGTTGGCGTCCTTAGACGACGACCTAAACGCGTGAATCTGCTCGGCAACAATGAGTTAGCGCAGATCGTGATTAGGTTGGCGTCCTTAGACGACGACCTAAACGCGTGAATCTGCTCGGCAGCAATGCGTTAGAGCCTTTTCCGGCTATAGAAAGGGCGATAACCTTTTCGGAAAAAGGCTCTAGGAGAAGCTTTGAGGAACGGCTACGTTTAGTTTGGCTGCAAACTGTCGGTTAATATTTACGCAGCAAGCCGACCAGACGGCCTTGGACTTTTACGCGTTGCGCCGGGAGCAAGCGTGTTTCATAGGCGGCATTGGCTGGAATAAGGGCGATGGCGTTTTTGCGACGTTCTAAATATTTCAAGGTCGCCTCGTGCTCGTCGATCAGGGCGACGACGATGCTGCCGTTTTCGGCGGTATCCGCGCGGCGGATGATGACGTGATCGCCGTTCATGATCCCGGCCTCAATCATGGAATCGCCCGCGATTTCCAAAACGTAATGTTCGCCGCTGACCGTGCCTTTGGACGAGGCAAGGAGATCCAGAGGAACCTGAACCTGTCGATCCGCAGAGGCAATAGCCTCGATCGGCGTGCCTGCGGCAATCCGTCCGTAAAGCGGCAGGCTTAACATTTCTTGAACGGATGTGGCGAGGCTTTGGAGACTGGGGGGAGGGGGAGCTTTTGCTGTTGCTGCCGTTTCCGCGCCTTCCGGCAGACGCAGGATTTCCAGTGCGCGGGCCCGATGCGGCAGACGACGGATAAAGCCGCGTTCTTCTAAGCCTGTAATCAGTCGATGAATCCCGGATTTCGAACGCAGGCCGAGCGCGGTTTTCATTTCGTCAAAGGAGGGGGGGACGCCATCTTCCGCCGCGCGATCACGGATTAAAAAAAGGAGTTCTTTTTGTTTACGGGTCAGCATGGGAAGAACCTTTCGCTTTGGGGGAAAGCGCGTTGAATGGATCATTTTTGTTCTTATTTAGTTCTAGTTTAGTTCACCTTCTTTTGTCAAGGGTTCGCGGGGGATGGATCTCCACTCGGGCAATTATTTCCTCCCTTCTCGGAAAAAACGACCAGGCTTGAAGGTCTTGTGGCCATGAAAAAACAAGACGTTAGCTTTTGGCACAGCTCTTGCGAGAAAGGCTTCGGGTTCCCACGTCGGCACTTTTGCCGTTGTTCCTGTTTTGAGAAAGAGGTGTTTGATGTCCATTTATGCTGCTTTGACCGTCGCCGTCGGCGGACTTGCCGCCCAATCGTCAGCTATTGGCAATATTTCTGACAATCTGGCGAACTCGGCTACGACCGGGTACAAGGCTGTTGAAACAAAATTTGAATCTTTGGTGACGCAATCCAGCGCGGTCAATAACGATCCGGGCGGTGTGTCGGCTTCACCCTTCTATACCAACGGTGTGCAGGGCAACCTTGTTTCCGATGCCAGTGAAACCTCTTTGGCTATTTCCGGGTCCGGTTATTTCCCGGTTCGCGAGGCGGTTGTCGGTGCGGATGGCACCACGACGTTCGGGAGCACGTCTTATTTCACGCGTGCAGGCGATTTTACGCTGAATGACAATGGGTATTTGGTCAATGGTAGTGGGTATTATCTGACCGGTTATACGGTGGACGAAGATGGTCTTGTCGATACTTCATCGTGCGATCCGATCCAATTATCCGAGCTTTTGGATAATCCGGTCGCGACCTCGACCGTCGAATATGCGGCTAACTTGCCCTCCAGTACTGCAACGAGCGATAGTTTTGCTCCTTCCACGATCGAAGTGTATGACGCTTTGGGCGGCGCGCACGATATGTCGTTTACCTGGACTAAAAGCGCCACCAATACTTGGAATTTGGAAGTAACCGTGCCGAATGGTGTTTCCGACGGTGCGACCCCGCCGACTTACAGTGATTATACCGCTGATATTGAGTTTGCCTTTAATGATGGTACGGGCGGAACGACGGCAGGTACGATTGCTTCCATCGCTTCGGATACGTCCGGGCTGAATTTGTGGACGGTTGTGGTCGATGCAACCGGCGCGGCCAAGATCCAAATGGATTTGGATTATGAAGGCGCGGGTTCGGAAACCGTGACCATTGATTTCGGCGATTATGATAAATCAAGCGGCGTGACCCAGTTCGATGATACGACCATTACCGTCAGTACGTTGGATCAAAATGGTATTCCTCGCGGCTCTTTCCAAAGCCTGTCGATTGACGATAACGGGTTTGTTTCTTTGAACTATGACAATGGTCGTAATCGTATTATCGCGCAGATCCCGGTCGTTCAGTTCTTTGCCGAAGAGCAATTGCAACGTATCACCGGCGGCGCTTTTGCTCAGACGTTGAGTTCCGGTTCAGCGCGCTACAGTTTGGCCGGAACGAATGGTGCAGGCACGATTACGTCTTATTCGCTTGAAAGCTCGAACGTGGACATCGCCGATGAGTTTACCAAACTGATTCAAGCGCAGCAGATTTATTCCGCAAACGCCAAGACCATCACGACGGCAAACAATATGATGCAGGAAGCTATCAATATTATTCGGTAGTTTTTGCATCAGATTAAGGTAGGCCT
Source organism: Bdellovibrionales bacterium (assembly GCA_050252315.1). Lineage (GTDB taxonomy): Bacteria > Pseudomonadota > Alphaproteobacteria > UBA9219 > UBA9219 > UBA8914. Next base: position 2,034 of record JBFWLD010000115.1, on the reverse strand, counting down.
TTTATGTCTCTTCAATCCGCTCTTACGATTTCCTTATCGGGTATCACAACTGCGTCAACTCAGCTTGAGCTGACGGCCAGTAATATTTCGAATGCGTCAACGGAAGGGTACACCAAGAAAACGGCGGTCGTTTCGGCTGCCGTGCTTGGGACGGTCGGTGGGGGCTCTCAGGTTTCCGGCTTTACACGGTCCGAGGACTCCGCGCTCTTTACGACCATGTCGAGCGCTACCTCTTCGGCCAGTAAGCTCGCCACGCAAGACGAGTATTTGCAACAGGTTCAGGATATTTTAGGGACGAGCAATTCCGATAATCCAAGTTTGTCGGAATATATTACCAATTTTATCAATGCGTGGACGGATTTATCGGCCTCACCAGAAAGCCTTGTTTCTCAGCAGCAGGTGATTGCCGACGCTACGACCATTACCGATGAAGTTGTTCGGCTTGCCTCCGAAGTCGAAAGTTTGGATCGTCAATGCTCGACGGAGATCGACAGCACTATTTCTGATTTGAATTCCTATCTTCAACAGATGCAGGAACTCAACGAACAGATTTCCATGACGATTAATGCCGGGATGTCGGCGGGGAATTTGGAAGATGAGCGAGATCAGTTGATCCTTCAAATTTCTGAGATTACGCATGTTTCCGTGCTCGATCGCGGCAACGGACAGGTGGCTCTTTATACGTCTTCCGGCTACCAACTGGTTGACGGGTCGTCCGTGCGGTCTTTTACTTATGACGGAACGGATGTGACCTCTCAAGATAACAGCGCTCTGTCATTGAACGATGCCTTGAGCGGCGGCAGCTTGGAGGCTTTGGTCAAGTTTCGTTCTACAACCTCGCCGACCAGCACGGACGGCGCCACAAGCGTCATTCAGAAGCTTCAAAGTCAATTGGACTGCGTGGTGGACGCTTTTACGAATATTACGACCACCGCCACGTCCGGTGAGGATACGTTCGCGGCGGCCTATAATTCTGTGTCTGCGACCGGAACCGAACTGGATACGGACTTTTTTACGGGGGCTGATCGGTTTTCTTTTGCCGTCAATTCTTCTTTGATCGACGGGACGGCTACCGTTAAAACCAGCGTGGCGACCGATGTTACAACGGCTCTTTTGGATGAAACTCGCGATATAACGGCGGACGGGATGTCGTTGACGGGGGCCAGTTATTCGACGATGACGACCTCCATTTTTGCAGGGTTTCAGCAGGCGGCGTCGAATTTCGGCGCTTTGAGCGACAATGCCGAGACGACCCGCGCCTATCTTCAAGAAAAATACACCAACAAGACCGCTGTTAACGTGGATGACGAATTGGTCAATCTCGTGACTTTTCAAAATTCCTATGCCGCATCCGCTCACGTTATGTCGGTTATTGATGAGTTGTTTGCGAAACTTGAAAACCTTTTGTGATGAGGCAAGATTATGGCTGATATGATAAGCACGCTTGGCATCCAATTGTCTTGCACGCGCACGTTGGGGTCGAGCGTCAATTTGCTTTCGACCTATTCCGAGCAATTGACGACGGGCGTCATTTCCCAAAATATGTCCGATTATTCGGCCTCTGACGCGCAAACGCTGATGAATATGAATAGCGAGATCGCGCAGCAAGAAGGCTTTTTGTCGGTTATTGACACGATCAGCACGCGCATCTCGGTTTATAACACTGCGCTTGAGGGGATCGAATCTATTGCCAGTGAGGCTTATTCGACCTTTTTATCCGCCGGGAATTATAATCCCGAAGACGTTGGGACAACCCAGACATTGATTGATCAATACATGGATCAGGTCGAATATTACCTGAACCAGCAGGTCGGCGATCGGTATATTTTTTCAGGTTCTCGTTACGATACGGCGCCGGTGACGGATTTGCAGTCTTTGGTTTCGCCGCCGACGGAGGTGTCTCCCTATGTCACAACAGGCGACGCGGTGCCTGCTTATGACGCTGATTATGATAGTTTGAATCCGACAGACCCTGTTCCTCAGGCCAATACCAAAGAATCCGCCACGATTGATACGACCAAGACGTTAAGCTAT